>CAMDQN010000045.1 GCA_945905925.1 Singulisphaera sp. GP187 | reverse complement strand
GGCGGCTCGCCTGCAGAAGCAAGAGCAGGCGAGCCGCCTGCACTACGGAGTCACGGACCCGAGTTGTCACGCCCGTCCGCGAGCCAACCCAGCCCGAACCGCGCGAACACGGTCTCCTTGTACCCATCGCGCTCGTACAGGCACCCGATCTGCTCGTTGGGCAGCGCGACGAGCGACGAGTACGCGGCCGACTTCGCGTAGAGCATGCGTGATGCGGGCCACGTCTTCCCTTGGTCGGTGCTCAGTCGCACCGTCATGCAATCGCGCTTCGTGCTCGCGGGGTTGGCGAACACGAGCACGCTCTTGCCCCTCTCGCCTTCCACGCGAATCAGACTCGCCTGACAGGTCGGCTCGATCAACGCCTCGTCGAACGCGAGCTTCGACCACGTTGCCCCGCGATCGGCGCTGGTGGCCAGAGCGCGACGGTTCTTGCCGTGGTTGCTGCGCATGTTCATGAGCAGCGTGCCGTCGTCACGCTCGATCACGGCGCACTCGTTCGTCTTCGCCGCGGCGCGCCCGCCGACCTTCCACGTCTTGCCGTGGTCGTCACTGTAGATGATGTGCGAATACGAGTCGTCCGAATCCTTCACGCGATGGTCGCACGGGATCACCAGCCGCCCGGCCTTCAACTGAATGCCACACCCCGGCCCCGTAGCGTACCACGTCCAGTTCTCCGGCTTGACCGCGGCGCTGATGTTCTCGGGCTTCGACCAAGTTGCCCCGTCGTCGTCACTGAAGCACATCAGCACCTCGCGCGAACCGGGACCAAACGCGGCCTTGTTCTTCGCGACGGTGTTGCTTCCGGCGTTGCGCGTGAGCGGGAGCCAAACTCGCCCGGTGGTGCGGTCGAGGACCGGGCACGGGTTGCCAACCGTGTCAGTTCCGTCGTCCAAGATCAACTGAAGTGGTCCCCAAGTGCGCCCACCGTCGGTGCTTCGGCGGAGCACCACGTCGATGTCGCCCGTGTCGGACGGGCCGTTCTTGCGCCCCTCGGCGAACGCCAGCAGCGTTCCCTTCGCGCCGACAACAACCGCAGGAATGCGGAACGACGCGTAGCCGTTCGTTCCGGCTGTGAAGAGAACCAGTTCCCGCGGCGCGGCGGCGAGACCACCGGGCGACGGCGCGGGAGCCGGTTCAGCACTCCACGGGGCAGCGACACAACACAGCGCGGTAAGGAGAGCGAGTGACATGGGTCGGCACTCCGGCAGGCAGGTCAAATGTGCGGGTCATTCTACCTGAGTCAGGGCAGACAGCGATCCGATTTTCCCTCTCTCTCCTCGCGACTCGTGATTCGTGATCCGGCTGCCGCAGCGTTGTACGAGCGAGGCCCCGAGTGTATCTTGGTGGAGTTCCCTGTCGCGAATGGGGCATCCTCAAGCCCCGCGCTTCGGGCGCTCTGTCGACCAGGCGCCAGGGACCAAGTCACTTCCTCGTGGGTGCGATATGTCGCGCGTTGAGCTGTCTTGTCCGGCGTGCAAGTCTGGCCTCAGGGTGCCCGGCGCGAAGCCCGGTCGCCGCGTCCGGTGCCCGCGGTGCGGCGAGGTCTTCACCCTGCCCGCGACAACCGCCGATGCCATCCCAGTGGCCGAAGTGGTATCCGAAGCCGCGCCGGTCGAGCGCGCGGCAACACCGGCCTCCGTGCTGACGGAAGACGACATCTTCGCCAAACTCGCGACGGCCGAGGATCCAGTCGCCACGGCCGCGGTCGTGCGGAAACCCAAGCCCGCCCGCGGCGAGCCTGGCAACTCCATACCCCTCGACGAAGCGCCACCCCCAGCCAACTCTCGCAAGAGCGCCAAACTCGGCCCGAAGGACGCGAAACCCAAGTCGCCCGCGGAGAAGCGCCGTGTAGCCGAACTGGACGATGACGAGAACCGGTTCGCCACCGGGATCAACCCGCTCTACTTCGTGGGCGGTCTAGCTGTCCTCGCCGCCGGCGTCCTCGTGCTCGGTGTATTCGCTTTCAGCCGCTACTCCGACCGGAAAGCGGAGGAAGTCGCCGCAGTTCAGCGCGAACGCGACGTGGCGGAGCGCGAAGTGAAGGAGCGCGAAGTGAAGGAGCGTGAGCGCGCGGCTGTCGCGCGGCGAGACCGGGAACTGAACGCCCCACTTGAAACCGCACCGTTCAAGCCGGAGTCGCTCGATCCGATCGCAGTGAAACCCGACCCCGTTAAACCCGACCCGGTCATCCCAAATCCGATGCCCCCGGAGTTCCCGCCAGTCGATCCGCCGTTGCCCGTTCGCCCGCCGGTCGAACCGCCCGCGAAAGGGAAACTCGTCTTCCCAGCAGTCGTGCCAGTCGCGATCAAGGCTGCGCCGCTCGCCCAGGCGCGCGCGGAGCTGAAACTGCCCGGCACGGTCACCGACGCCTGCGTCGGCGGAGACGGTCGGTACTGGTGCCTACTCATCGGAGACGAAAAGCAGGTCGCGATCTTCGACGTGAACGAGGCGAAGGTGACCAAGTTCCTGCCGGTCGCGGGCGGGACAGTCCGAATCGCAGCCGGGATGAACAAACTCGTGGTCGCGCACCCGGACGCCGGCACTCTGACCCGGTACGACCTGACGACCTTCGCGAAGGAAGCCACCGTCCAGTCCCCGGTCGAGAAGTTCGACACGATTCTGATGGGGTCGGCGTCCGCCGGTCCGCTATTCGTTGGGCAGGCGCCGGTCGATCTGCGCACATTCAAGGCGATGGAGGCGCCGGCCGGGATTGTTGGGCGGGACAACGGGATGCACTACCGCATCAGCCCGGACGGTCATGTGATTGGTTCGTGGAGTACGTCGTTCTCGCCCGCCGGGTTGAACGTCAACACCTACGGCGACACACCAGTGAGGCCGGTCCGCGAACACACGTCGGTCGGGTTCGTGGTTCCTGCGGCCGACGGCACGACCGTCACCGCTGCGGGCGTGTACGATTCGACCGGGAAGAAGTTGCCCGGACCCGACGGCCACTTCCTCCGCCTCCCAGCGCAGGAAGGGCGGTTCTACCTCACTATCCCCGGCGGTGGCGGGGCGCAGGTGAACACCGGCAAGGGCGACATCGACAAGCCCACCGTCGTCTATGCGACCGGCGAGGCTCGCGCGCTGATCAACCTGCCGGACGTGACTCTACCCGCCGGCAACGAGGCGTGGGCCAAGGGCGATTTCTTCTCCGACAAGAAGGTGCTGTTCACCACGGAAGGCCAACTGATCGCGGTTCTCGCACCGACCGGCGACAAACTCATCCTGCACAAGTTCGATCTGGAGGCGGCGCTGACCAAGGCCGGGGTCGATTACCTATTCGTGACCAGTCGCCCGCCCGCGGCGGAAGCGGGTAAGGCGTTCAAGTACACGCCCACGGTCAAGTCGAAGAAAGGCGGCGTGACCTTCAAACTCGACGCCGGACCCGAGGGGCTGGCGGTCGGGGCCGACGGAACCGTGACGTGGGACGTGCCGAAGGACTGGGCCGGTGGCGACAACGTCGTCCTCACGGTGAGCGACAAGTCCGGTCAGGAAGTGATCCACACGTTCACCCTGGCGCTCAAGGGCGACGCGGGTGGAGACGTCGCCGTCGCTCCACCCATCGCACCGCCCGTCGAACCGGTGGTGCCCGCCGTCGCGCGAAAGCCGGGTCTGGTTCGGCCCGCGGCGAACCCGGCGAAGATCACACCCACGAAAGCCGCCGACCGCGCGGAGATCAAGCTGCCGGGCACGGTCGATATGACCTGCTTCGGCGGTGGCGGCCGGTACGTTCTGCTGCGGATCCCGAGCGAGAAGAAGGTCGCGGTGCTCGATGTGTGCGAGGGGAAGGTGACCAAGTACCTGCCGATCCCGGAAGACGGCGCGCTGATCGCGGCCGGGAACGAGCACCTCTTCGTGTTCGCCCCGACCGCGAACATCATGCAACGGTGGAATCTGACGACCTTCGAGAAGGAAGCAACGGTCGCCTACCCGCTCAAGGACACACCGCGGCACCTGCTCGTCGGCCACGCGACCGACGGACCGCTGTTCGTCGTCGGACCGAACCAGGCACTCGACTCGAAGACATTCAAGGAGGTCGAGTTGGGCGCCGAAGGAAACGGGCGCGGAATGGCCGGGCACCCACAGTACCCGCCGACCGTGCGAGTCTCGGCCGACGGCCGGGTGTTCGCGTGGCACACGCGCGGCCTCAGCCCGTCTGGCCTGTCCACGTTGGTACTCGGCACCACCGACGTGAAGACGCATTCCGAACACACCACCGTCGGCGCGATTCTCCCCGGTCCAGACGGCACGTTGTTCACCGGGGGAGGTCTGTTCACACCCGAACTCAAGCCGATCGGCGACAAGGGCCGGTATCAGTACTGGCACCACGCACCTATCCCGGCCGCGCACGGCAAGATGTACCTGTCCATTCCACCGGAAGACGGGATCGGCGCGAGGAAGACCACGCCCAAAGTGTTGCTGAAGATGCTTGGCGAGAACAAGCCGCTCGTCGATCTGAGCGCGCTGGCCGGGCTGGACGTACCGAAGGATCACAACCAGACGGCTGCAAAAGGGCTTCAACTCCACGACCGCGTGTTCCTGGTGCCCGACGCGAAGGTCATGGCGGTACTCCACGCCACCGCCGACAAGGTGACCATCCACGCCCTCGACGTGGAGGCGTTGCTGGACAAGGCGGGGATCGACTATTTGTTTGTCGTCAGCCGCCCACCGGGCGCCGTGTGCGGGGCGACGTTCAGTTACAAGCCCGAGGTGAAGTCACGAAAAGGCGGGGTGAAGGTGAAACTGGACGCCGGCCCAGACGGTATGAAAGTTGAAGCCAACGCCACGGTCACCTGGGCCGTTCCGGCCAACTTCCCCGACACGTCGGTGTCCGTCATCCTGACGATCTCCGACAGTTCCGGGCAGGAAACGTTCCACACGTTCACGTTGCCGGTGGCCACCCGCCCGTAACCGCGTTCGGGTCGCAGGCGTCGAACCGCCTGCGACCCAAACGTCGCTCCCGACCTCATCCTCGCCCGACTCTGGAACGGTCCGTCCAACTCTCCCAATCCGGTAGGGTCCACCTTGAACTCCTCACGCTTGAGAACCGCGCTCGCGGTCGGCTGTCTTCATCTGCTGTTCCCGACGAACACTTTGGCCGCGTCGCGAACGCTCGCACCGGGGCAAGTCCTCGGTGTCAGCGAAGACATCGTCCTGGCCGGCGACGACGTACTGGAGGTGAACGGCACTGCTGAGAAGCCGTGCCGCATCGACGCGAACTGCCAGCAGATTCGCACAGCTCCCGACTGGCGCGGGCGAATCAAAGTCAGCCACTGCGAGTTCCGGTCGCTTGGAACCGCGAAGAAACCTGGACTCGACATCGCCGCGCGCGGCACCGGCGACCGGATCATCATTGAGCACTCGACGTTCCACGCGTGCGGATCCATCAAGCTCGCCAACCACGACGAATCAGGCGCCGTCTTCCGCAACAACTTTCTGCTCGCCAACTCGATGCTCCCGGTGACCAACCTGCCGGACGAATCACCGCCCGTGTTTCGCGCCTCGGGGAAGTCAACGGCGCGGAAGCTGTTCCAGGGCAACCGCGTGGACAAGTCCATTGTGCTGTTCGAGGACACGCGTAACTGGCTGATCGGGGGCGCGGACGGTGAAGGCAACGTGATCCTCGGCATGCGCGGATCGCTGAGCCTGTTCAGTTGCGACGACATGACCGTGAAGGGCAACTACGTCCACACGGAGATACCGAGCTTCCGCTGGAGTCAGGTTCACACGCTCATGGTCGGTCGGTGCAGCGGGCTGGTGGTCGAACACAACATTCTGCGGCACGGTCAGTGGGTGGTTCGCGGGCTGTCCGGGCAGTTCCGGTACAACCTCGTTCTCGACGCCGACGGCCACAACTTCATCATCGGACCGGTCGCCAAGACGCACATCCACCACAACATCTTCGCGCGCTACTGCACGGTCGATCCGAATCTGAACGCGACGATCGGCGTGATCTACAAGGGCGACGACATCCAGATTTACAACAACACGTTCGACGCCGGCGGGAAGGACATGGCGCGCGTGTGGCACGTCCCCGCGATCGAAGTGAACGCTGAAGCGTTCCTGGCGAGTCTTCGCAACAACGCGTTCTACAACCACGCGACGAACTTCTCCAACGGCACCGCGACCATCCGCCCGGGGTTCTTCGAGAAGAAGACCTCACCCGGTCCGGCGCGATTGGGCTACGCGGACTACAACCTGTTCTTCAACCCGGACGCGAAGGAGAAGCAAAACTACGCGATCGGCGTGAAGGACAAGATGGAACGCACCGACGCGGGGTTCGGCAAGCACGACGTTCCGGCCAACGGCGAGAAGAACGCGCAGACCGATCCGAAGTTCGCGGGCCCGGTTCCGAAGAAGTTTCCCTTCAGGGACGAAGACATTCGGAGCGGTAAAGTCACGGTCGCGCAGGTTCTCGCGCACTACCGCACCGCGTACTCACCCGACGAAGGAAGCCCACTTGTCGCGGCCGGCGACCCGGCCGACGGTAAAGGCTCATTCATCGGCGCGGTCGGTGCCGGGAAGGATTCGCCCAACGACCACTTCGGTCTGCTCGGCAAACCCACGGACAAGAAGTAACCATGACACTTCCACTTTCGCGCCGCGAGTTCCTGACGACCGGGCTTGCCGCTTCGACTTTACTCGCGCACGGCGCCGACGCTCCGCGCGCGGAGGGCGCGAACGTTCACCGGCAGTTGCTCGAACTCGCCGCGGAAGCAGAGAAGAAGCGGCGGGCCAAGTTCGCAGCGGTGAAGACTCCGGCCGAACTGGAAACACTCCAAAAGGAACTGCGCCAGAAGTTCCTCGACCTCCTCGACGGACTTCCCGCAGTTGCCGCCGGGGCGCCCGCGGTGAAGAAAACCGGGCGCATCGACGGTGACGACTACACCATCGACAAACTGGTGTACGAAAGCCTTCCGGGTTACTTCGTGTCGGCGCTGCTCTACCTGCCGAAGAAGCGCGACGGGGCGGTTCCCGGTATTCTCAGCCCGTGCGGTCACTCGAACATCGGCAAGGCGAACGCGACGTATCAAACGCTCCACATCAACCTCGCGAAGCGCGGCTACGCGGTGCTGACCTACGATCCGGTCGGACAGGCCGAGCGAAGTCAGTTCTGGGACAAGGACAAGGAGCGATCGAAGTACAACCTGACGTGCGGCGAACACGCGGTCCTGGGCAACCCGCTGTACCTCCTGGGCACGAGCCTCGCGCGTTACCGCATCTGGGACGGGCTGCGCGGCCTCGACTACCTGTGTTCACTTCCCGAAGTGGACCCCAAGAAGATCGGGTGCGTCGGCAACTCTGGCGGTGGCACGCTCACCGCGTACATCGCGGCGATCGACCCGCGTGTTCTCGCCGCGGTTCCTGGGTGCTACATCACGACGCTCCCGCGGCGCATGGGTAACCGCATCGAGAAAGACCCCGACTCCGACCCGGAACAAGACGTCTTCGGTATCGTGAGTGAAGGCATCGACCATGCCGGGTTGCTCGCACTTCGCGCGCCCAAACCCACCTTGCTCTGCACGGCGGTCCGCGACTTCTTCCCGATCGAAGGCGCGCGCGAAACGTTCGACGAGGTGAAGCGCCTCTACGAAGTCGCGAAGGTCGGAGAGCGGTTCGCGAAGGTCGAAGCGGACGCGGGGCACGGGCTTTCGATCACGTTGCGACAAGCGACCTACGGATGGTTCGACCGCTGGCTTCTAGAGCGAAAGGAACCGCGCGAGGAAGAGATCAAGGTTACCCCGCGACCCGCGAAGGAACTGCTCGTGTGTGCCGATGGTCAGGTGAACGTGACGTATAAGTCGCGTCCCTTGCTGCCGCTGGCGCTGGAGTTGTTCCGCGCCCGGAAGGAGAAAGCGCCGCGGGTCACGCTCAAAGACCTGCTCGGCATGGACCCGGATCGCGCCGACTTCCACCTCACGAAAACCGACGCGGTGGGCAAACTGGAGCAGCCGCACGTCGTCTGCATCAACGGAAACGAATCGGCCGACTGGCAGACCGAAGCCGCGTTCGTGGCCGCGCTCGGCAAAGGCGAGATCGGGGTGACAATCGTCGATACGCGCGGCGTGGGGAAGCTCCGGCCCGCGGGTCTGGAGGTGAAGGGACACGCGTACACGGACCCGCTGTGTGGCGTCGAAGAGAACATCGCGTACAACGCCTTCCTGCTCGGTAAGAACCTGCTCGGAATGCGCGTCACGGATGTACTCAAGACGGTCGCGAAGATTCGCACCGATACGAAGGCAACGAAGGTCGTGCTGTGCGGGCGGAAGGACGCAGCGCTGGTCGCGGTGTTCGCCGCCGCGGTCGATCCCGAGATTCACGCGGTCGCGGTGGAAGAGATGTCACTGAGCTACTGGCCGCTGTTCGAGGCGGAAGGAACCGCGATCAACGCCGCGAGCATCCTTCCAAAAATGCTGCGCGATTACGGCGACATCGCCACGGTGCTTGCGGCCGTCGCGCCACGAAAGGTACTCGCGTGTGCGACGACCGGAAAGCCGGATCAACCGCTCAAGAACCTCACCCGGCGCGAAAAGCGGTTCAGCAGCGACGCCGCGGTTTTGCTCGACTGGCTGAAGCCGTGAGTTGGAGCGGGTGAAAGGCACGTTCACTCTGTATCGGTCGCATTCAGCCACTCCTCTTCAGTCATCGGGTCACCTCTTCCCCGCGAAGCCACGAGTGGCGGAAGACACCGCTTCGCTCTTCGGGTAGGATGCACCCCCGACGCTCCGCACGCAACCTCCAACCCCGCTGCTGCCATGCCCCGAATGCTGTTGTTCGCCTCCACGCTGTTCTTCGGTTCGTCCACGTTTGGCGCGGAACCGAACACGTGGACGAAACCCGAAGGCGGTGCCATCGAAGGCCGACGGTGGGACGTGCCGCTCGGCTACTCGCCCGAACTGAAGCGGTTCATCGTTCTCGGGGGCCGCACCGACTTGGCCAATTACCGCAAAGAGCGCCCCTACGACGTGCTGTCCATCACGCCGACGAAGGACGCGAAATGGCGCAACGAACTGCCCGAGTTCGGTGCGAAGTGGGGGCCGGAGTTCGGCCCGGTAAAAGCACCCGGGTGGAAGGGCGAAACGTGGGGCTTCAAGGACGCCGACGATAACACGCGACCGAACTGGAGCGTGTACGGTACGTTCTCGCTCGGCGGTAAATACGACTACGACCCCGATACGCAAGCCTTCTACTTCATGGCCGGAAACAACATATTCAAGTACGACGCGAAGGCGCGCGAGTGGACCGACCTGCGACGACGTACCGGGCCGGAAGGCGCGCTCGGCGGTGTCCTGTTGTGGTCGTCGATGTGCTACGACCGCGAAGCCAAGCAGTTCGTTCTCTTCGGTGGTGGAAACATTCAGACCGAGCGCGGCGACCCCGGCACGTGGACGTTCGCGCCCGAACCACGGTTGTGGGAACACGTCAAGGCCGCGAACGAACCGCCGCAACGCGCGAACTCGCGGCTCGTGTACGACCCGGTCAACAAGCTCACAATCCTCTTCGGTGGCGACCAACTCGATCAGCTCATTTGCGACACGTGGGTCTACAACTCCGCGAGGAAAGCTTGGACCGAACAGAAGCCCAAGGTGTCGCCTTCGCCTCGTGCCGGACATGCAATGCTCTGGCTCCCGAAGGCGAAGAAGGTTCTGCTCCTCGGCGGCTACACGTACACCTCGACAACCGAATACGTCGCATCGTTGTACAAACCGATGCCGCTCGAAGCGTGGACCTACGACGTCGCGAAAAACGAGTGGGCCTTCATCGGGAAGTGGGACAAGGACGGCCCCGCAGTTCACGCGAACACCGCGCTGCACGCGGCTGTTGACGAGAACGACAACGTGATGGTTCTCGATTCCAAGAACCAAGCGTGGTACTGCACATTCGACACGTCGAAGCCAGATGCCGACGGCACGGCGAAGTTCGGTGCGAAACCCGGCGCGGTGGTCCGACGCGCTGGTTCACACGAACCGAAATGGTACACCGAAGGCCTCCCCGCGACCATCAACACCATCACCGATGATCGCGTGAAGGCGCTCAAAGCGAACGATTGGTTCGTGCAGCCGACGCCGCGTAAGCCCGGCATGAACATGGACTGGGGTTCGGCGGTGTTCGATTACCACAACGACAAGATTATCCGCTTCAGTGGCGGGCACTCCGCGTACAGCGGCACCGCGCCGTTCATCTACGATGTGAAGACCGACCGGTACTCGCTCCCGTTCGCACCGGAATACCCAATCGAGTACGTTTACAGCAACGATCAGGTGCGAGGGGAATGGAGTTTCAAGGGCAACCCGTGGATGACCGGGCACACGTACAAGTCCACCGGCTACGACCCGAACTTAAAGTGTCTCGTGTTCGCGGCGCATCAGTGGACGTACTTCTTCGATCCGCTCACGGGGAACTGGTCGCGTTCAAAGGAGAAGAACCCGTTCGTTGCGGACTTCTACTCGAACACGGTTTGCACCACGCCCGACGGCGCGGTGACGTGGGCCAAGCAAGCGAGCGGCGGCGCGTGGATCTTCCGCCTGAACCACGAAACGAAAGGCTGGAAACCGCTGCCGAAGGAGATCAAGACACCGTTCCCGCAGATGAGCGCCGACCACCACGGACTGAGTTACGACAGCAAGCGAGACCGACTGTTGTTCTTCAGCGACATCGGCGAGAAGAAGGGGCAGGTCGCGGTGTACGACATGAAGACGTTCGAGGTGTCGTGGCTGAAGCCCGAAGGGACGGCGAAGGCGCTGGTGCCGTGCCGCGAGACCGTGTACATCCCGGAAGCGGACATGGTGCTCGTGGGCGCTCGTGTCACGGACGCGGACGGCGCGCAACTGTGGATGGCCTACGATTGCGCGAAGAACGCGTGGGTGGGGTTACCGCTCGCGGGCGAAGACCCGATCGGCAAGAAGGGTGCGTTCAACAACTCGATGGGCCTGATGTACGATCCGAACCGCAAGATGGTGTGGGCAGTCGGGCAGCACAGTCAGGTCTACGCGTTGAAGTTGGACGTGTCGAAGGCGAAGCCGCTGAAGTGAGCGCGAGTGCGCCACGAAAAAAAGCCTGGGGCTTACGCCCACAGGCTACGAACAGCCGCCCTTCCAGGGCGAAAGGCAAAGACCAGGCGTCTCTTTCTTCGCCCCGGAAGGGCGGCTGTTCGTAGCCTGTGGGCGTAAGCCCCAGGTCCGCGAATCACACGAACTTGTAGGTGCCTGGCATCGGAACGGGCGGCATCGCGGCCGGACCCCACGCGTAGTCCTTCGGCGCGAGGTTCTGCTGCGACGCGAGCATCTGCTTCCAGGTGAGCCGCTTGCCGGTGTACGCGGCCTCGCGTGCCATGATCGCCATCAGCGTGCTGTACGCGGCACTCTCGCCGTCGTTGATGTGCTTCCCGGCACGGATGCCCGCAAACAGCTCGTCGTGTTCTACTTGATACATGCTCTTCACTTTCGTCTCGCCACCAAACGCCCACTCCTTGCCGCCGGTCGGGCTGACAATGTGCTTCATCAGTTGCGCCGAACCCTTCGTGCCCATAACGTGGTCGTTCACGTCGCCGTCGCACCCGTCCGTCTGGCGGCACGCGGAGAACAACTTCGCGCCGTTCGCGTACTCGAACGTCACCGCGAAGTGGTCGTAGATGTGGCCGAACTTGGCGTCGCGTCGCGACTGGCGACCGCCAACGCCACTCGCGGCCACTGGCACGTCGCCCATCAACCAGTGCGCCTTGTCGAAGTTGTGACAGTGCTGCTCGACGATGAAGTCGCCGGACAGCCACGTGTAGTAGTACCAGTTGCGCATCTGCTGTTCCATCGGGGTCCACTTCGGGTCGTTCCCGCGGTGCCAGATCGCGCCCGTGAGGTACGTGATGTGCATCGCGGAGATATCGCCGATCATCTTGTCGTGGATGCGCTTCACGGTCTCGCGCTTGGCGAGGTCGTACCGGTAGCAGAAGCCTGAACACAGGCTCAGGTTCTTCTCTTTCGCGAGCTTCGACGTGGCGATGACCGAGCGCACACCGGTAGCGTCGACGGCAACCGGCTTCTCGCAGAACACGTGCTTGCCGGCCTTGATCGCGGCTTCGAGGTGCAGCGGCCGGAACCCCGGCGGTGTGGTGAGCAGCACCACGTCCACGTCCGATTCGATCACCTTCTTGTAGCCGTCGAAGCCATCGTAGCGGCGCTCCTTCGACACCTCGACCTTCCCCGCGATGCTCTTGATGGTGCTCAGGTTGGTGTGACTCTCTTCGAGCCGGTCCATGAACGCGTCGGCCATCGCGACGAGCTTCACCTTCGGATCAGACTGGAGCGCCTCGCGTGCGGCCCCGGTGCCGCGGTTGCCGCACCCGATGAGGCCGACTTTGATGGTGCCATCGCCCGCGGCGAATGCACCCGGCATGAGTGTGGCCGTTGCCGCGACAGCAGCAGACGTTTGGAGGAAGGTGCGGCGAGTCGTGTCGGACATGGTTTCACTCTCGAAAGGTGGGAGGGAAGTACTTATTGTGCGCGAAGCTGAGGAATGAGGCTATCGAGATTTGCCGTTTCGGCCGCCACCCGACGCGCTACGTCGGCGGCAGCACGATGTCCTTTTTCGTGCTCTCAACGATGGCAAACAACTCGGCCTGTTCGAGCGCCGGCACTCCGAACTTGTCGAGCGTCGCGCGGAAATCACCCAGGAATACCTGCCACTCGCCTTCGGTAATGGCTAGGTGCGCGTGCGAGTCGTACATGGACTTCCCGGAGTACCGTTGCGGGCCTCCAGTCGCCCAGCACACCATCTCAGTGACGAGGTACTTGAACCCGGCGCGCGAAACGCGGTGATGCGCTTCGTCCACCTTTGGGTTCGCGTTCAACCGCGCGTCGTCCATGACGCGGTCGATGAAATCATCAACGACCACCGCGATGGCGTACACACCGCCGAGCCGGTCGTAAATCGACTTCACTTCTGGCGTCCTCACGTGTTCCTCCGGGAGCGGTTGCGTTATGCGATCAGTTCCTTGATGATGTTTGCCTTCTCGACGCCAACGAGCTTATTATCCAACCCCTGATAGCGATAGCTGAACTTGTCGTGGTCGATGCCGAGCAGACGCAGGATGGTCGCGTGCAGGTCGCGCACGTGAACTGGGTCTTTCACGATGTTGTAACTGTAATCGTCTGTTTCACCGTAGATGGTGCCGCCTTTCGAGCCACCGCCGGCCATCCACATCGTGAAGCACCGCGGGTGGTGGTCGCGCCCGTAGTTTGTCTTCGACAGCCCGCCCTGGCTGTAGATCGTGCGACCAAACTCACCACCCCAGATCACCAGCGTGCTCTCGAACAGCCCCTGCCGCTTCAGGTCTTGGATCAACCCCCAACACGGTTGATCCACGTCGCGTGTCTGGTCGTTCATGCGAGCGGGCAGGTTGCCGTGGTGATCCCAGTTGTTGTGATACACCTGCACGAACCGCACACCGCGTTCCACCAGTCGGCGCGCGGTCAGTGCGGTGTGTGCGAAGCTCCCGGGCTTCTTCACGTCGGGGCCGTACAGGTCGAGTACGTTCTGCGGTTCCTTCGAGAGGTCCGCGAGGTCCGGCACGCTCGACTGCATCCGGTACGCCATCTCGTATTGTGCGATGCGTGTCTTCGTCTCGGGGTCGCCGAGTTGTGCGTGGTTCAGTTCGTTCAACTTGCTCAACCCGTCGAGCGTGGTGCGGCGCACTTCGCTCGACACCCCCGGTGGATTGTTGATGAACAGGATCGGATCGTTCGCGGCGCGAAAGCTGACCGCCGCGTGTTCACCGGGCAGGTAGCCCGACTGCCACAGGCGCGCCGAGATGGCCTGAATCTGCTCCGTGTTGCTCGGCTTCGCGACCATCACCACGAACGTTGGGAGGTTCTGGTTGAGCGAGCCGAGACCGTAACTGGTCCACGCCCCGACGCACGGGCGCCCGGTGACCATGTTCCCGGTCTGCATGTGCGTGACTGCGGGTTCGTGGTTGATCGCCTCCGTGTGCATGGAGCGGACGAACACCATGTCGTCGGCCATCTTCGCGGTATGCGGCAGCTTCTCGGTGATCCACATGCCGCAGTCGCCGTGCCGCTTGAACTTGTACATGCTGGGCGCGACGGGGAACCGCTGCTGGCCGCTGGTCATTGTGGTGAGCCGTTGCCCTTTGCGAATGCTCTCCGGCAAGTCCTTGTCATACTGCCTCTCCATCTCCGGCTTGTAGTCGTAGAGATCCATCTGCGCCGGGCCGCCGAGCATGTGCAGATAGATGACGTTCTTGCACTTCGTTGGGAAGTGTGTCTTCGGGAGTGCGGCTCCGATGCCGGTCTCGGTGCCGGCCGCGAGTTTCGGCATCGGAGCCTTCTCAGCGCCGCCTGCGAGGTTCGCGAGGGCCATCGCGCCGAGCGACAGACCGCCGGACGCGAAGAAGTGCCGGCGTGTGAGTTCGAGTGCGCGGGTATTATCGAAGAGATTCATTGTGGTTCTCCAAGCGTTGGTCACTCGCTCCACGAGTAACTATTTCTTCGGGTCAATGAGGTTGGAGCCAGCAGTGACGACTCGCGGAGCGAGTCGCCGACTCTTATTTATTCAGCACCTCGTCAAGGTTCAGCAGTTGGTTCGCGAGCATCGTCCACGCGGCCAGTTCGCTCGCGTCGAGTTTCGCGTCGGCCTTCGATTCACCGAACGCGATCAACTTGCTCGCCTCTTCCGGCTTCGCCTTGTAGTGCGTGCGCAGATTCGCGAGTACGTCCTTCACGATCGCCAGTTCCTCGGCGCGAAACGGGCGAGCCAGCAGACGCTTCGCGATGAAGTCGATCCGCTTCGCGTCGTTGGGGTCGGCAGTGATGGTCTTCTCCGCGAGGACGCGGGCCGCTTCCACGAACTGCACGTCGTTGAGCGTGAGCAGCGCCGCGAGCGGCGTGTTCGTACGGTCGCGCCGGACGCTGCAGGTCTCGCGGTTGGGCGCGTTCAGCACCTCCATCGCGGCCGGCGGAGCCGCGCGCTTCCAGAACGTGTACATGCTGCGCCGGTACAGACTCTCACCGGTGTCCGGCTTGTAGTTGCGGGTGTTCGAGCCAGGCATTGCGACCGCTTCCCACACGCCTTCGGGCTGGTAGGGCTTCACGCTTGCACCACCAATCTTGGGGACAAGCAAACCGCTCGCCGCGAGCGCCTGGTCGCGGATCATCTCGGCGTCCATGCGGAACCGCGGGCCGCGCGACATCAACCGGTTGTCGCGGTCCTTGTCCAACTTCTCCGCGGTCGCGATCGCGGCCTGACGGTACGTTGCGCTCGTTACGAGGAGCTTGAAGAACGCCTTCACATCCCACTTCGATTGGAATTCTAGCGCCATCCAGTCGAGCAGTTCCGGGTGACTCGCGAGTTCGCCCGCGATGCCGAAGTCGCCACTCGTGCGCACCAAACCGGTGCCATAAAGTTCCTGCCAGAACCGGTTCACGGTCACGCGCGCCGTTAGCGGATGTACGCCCGACACGAGCCACTTCGCGAGGCCCAACCGATTGCGCGGCAAGTCGTCCGGCATTGTTGGAAGCGACTTCGGTGTCGCCGCTTTCACCGGGTCGCGGCGCTTGTCGTAGTCGCCGCGGAAGAGAACAAACGCGCCCGGCTCGCCGGGCTTCTCGTTCATCACGTGCGCGATCGTACCGCGCGCGCGGATCGCGACTTCTTCCGCCTGAACTTTGCGGTACTCCGCGGTCGCGGCCAAGTAGACCTCGTCGCGCGAAACGAGCCACCACGTATAGAGTTCCTCGTTTTCCTGTGGGGTGCGATTCGCGGGCGGTTTCGCGAGCACGTCCGCGGTGCGCTTCGAGCCGGAAGCCTGTTGAGCGTCGATCGCGGTGAACGGCCGGTCGTAGATTCGCAGGTCTTCGAGGCTCACGCCGGCCACGCGCCCTGTCGTGCTGCGCTGGCCGATCTTCAACGGCACGGTCGTGCGCGTCGTGGACTTCAGCGTGTCGGCTTCCACGTCCGTCGGTTGCAATTCGCCGTCGTAGTAAATCTTGATGCCGCCCGACTTGCCGGTGCCGTCATACGCAACGGTCACGTGCGTCCACTTCCCTGGCGCGAGCGAGGTCTTCGCCACCACTTTCACCGCGTCCTGCGGGTACGCATTGATGACGTGCATCCCGATCTTGTCCGCCTGAACCCACACGTCCCAACCGCGGTGGCCGTTCGCCTCGTCCATGCGCCCGAGGATCGCACCGTTCGTGTTTCGCTTCGCGAGCGACACCCACGTCGAAACCGCGAACGGTTGCGTGCGGTCGAAGTCGCCCACATCCTTCAACTCGATCGCCTTGCCCGGGAGAATCGTGAACGCGCCTTTCGTCTTGTCGGCCCGGTTCGCGGACCAGTCGTACCCGCCGGCGAACTTCACCTCTCGCGGCTTGCCCGCGACGGTAAGCGCAAGCGTGTCGCCCTTTCCTTCCTTGAGCGGCGAGTGGAACACCAGGCCCTGTGTCGGGGCTTTCGCGGCGAAGTCTTCCGCTTTCGCGGTCTTCATCCACGCGGTGAACGTGTCGCGGGCCGCGACCTTCCGCGCATCGACTTTGGCCTTCACTGCCGCGACGTCCTTGACGATGACGTCGTAGCGCGGGCGGTCTTCCGGGCGCGGCACCGAGATGATCGGCGGCGTGTTGGAGACGTTCCCGTCCCGCGTGGGCTGCGTCGTGTTGTTGAAAAACGCGGACAGTGCGTAGAAGTCCTTCTGCGAAACCGGGTCGTACTTGTGATCGTGGCAAACGGCGCACCCAGTCGTTAACCCCATCCACACTTGCGACGTGGTCTCGGTGCGGTCGCGGGCGTACAGAACGACGTACTCCTCGTCGATGATGCCGCCTTCGTTGGTGGTGATGTTACACCGGTTGAAGCCGGTCGCGACGCGCTGGTCGAGCGTCGGATTCGGCAACAGGTCGCCTGCGAGTTGCTCTATCGTGAACTGGTCGAACTTCTGGTTGGTGTTAAACGCACGGATAACCCAGTCGCGGTAGGCCCAGACTTCGCGGAAGTTATCGAAGTGGATGCCGTGCGTGTCGGCGTAGCGGGCGTAATCGAGCCAGTACCGGCCGCGGTGTTCGCCCCAGTGCGGCGATTCCATCAGTTTATCGACGTACTTCTCGTAGTAGTTGGCGTCCTTGTCGTTCACGAACGCTTCGACCTGTTCCGGTGTCGGCGGAAGCCCAGTGAGGTCGAGCGACAGGCGCCGTGCGAGCGTGCGGCGGTCCGCTTCTGGTGAGGGCTTCAATCCCGCGGCTTCGAGTTTCGCCAGCACGAACGCGTCGATCGGCGTGCGGGCCCACGTCTTGTCTTTCACCGCAGGCACGGCGGGCTTGGTGGGCGCGATGAACGACCAGTGCGGTTGATATTCCGCGCCGGCCGCGACCCACTTCTTGAGCAACTCCCGTTGCGCCGGCGTGAGCTTCTTGTTCGACTTCAGCGGCGGCATCAGTTCTTTCTCGCCGTCCGCGTGGATGCGGCTAATCATCGCGCTCTTCTCGGGCTTACCCGGCACGATCGCGCCCAGCTCAATCGCGGCTTCGCGCAGATCGAGCCTCAAGTTCGCCTTGCGCGCGGCGCTGTCGGCTCCGTGGCACGCGAAGCAGTTCTCGGCGAGGATTGGCTGGATGTCGCGGTTGTACTCGATGCCATTCGCGTTCGCCTTCGCGGGCTGCGCTGCTGGCGAGCGGGGGGCGTCAGCCCCCTGATACTGAGGGATACACAGCACCGCACAGAGCGCGGCACACACGAGCGGAGAGAGAACACGATGCATGAGTGCTGCCTCAGTCGGATCGGAGAGTGTCGCCGGCGAAGGAATACATTGGTTGGAGCGCGGCCGCGACCATGTGAATCACTCATCGACTGCGGACGCGCGGCTGTGGCGGGCTGATTGTCAACAGTCATGATACGCCTCTCGCGGCCGAAACGCGAGCGTTCACAGCACCAAATTGGAGACGACAAGCCGCACCGCGTCTGCCTTTTCGCCGCTCGCGATTTCGCGAGCGGCGAAGAATATGTGTAACATGTCGGCATGTCTATTCGCGTCTCGAATCTGCGGCTTCCCATCGAAGCGCCAGAAGCCTCGCTCCCGTCGCACCTGGCCAAGGCGCTCGGTGTGAGTCCGCCGGACCTCGGGCGCTGGCGGATCGTCCGCAAGGCGCTCGACCTCCGCGACAAACGCCAACTCCGGTTCGTCTACAACTTCGAGGTCGATCTACCGGCCGAGGAGCAAGCGGTCGTCGCGCGCGCGCCGGGCACTGCGCAAGTGGAGATGCACGAGGAACCGCCGTTCGCGATGCCGACTCCCGGAAACGCGCCGCTCCCTCATCGTCCAATCGTGGTCGGCTCTGGGCCCGGCGGGTTGGTGTGCGCGTACTTCCTCGCGCAACTCGGCTACCGGCCCATCGTCCTCGAACGCGGCACGAAGGTCAACGACCGCATCCGCGACGTGAAAGCCTTCGACGCGGGCGGCGAGTTCCACCCCGAGAGCAACTACCTGTTCGGCGAAGGGGGCGCGGGCACCTTCTCCGACGGCAAACTCACGTGTCGCGGAACCGGACCGGATGTGCTCCGCGTGCTGGAACTGTTCGCGGATTGCAAGGGCCAGCAGCCGGGCAAGCCTAGCATCCTGTATTACCATCGGCCGCACCTCGGCAGCAACCGGCTGCCCGCCGTGGTGAAAGCGATCAGGCAGAAGATCGAAGACCTCGGCGGCGAGGTGCGATTCCTCACTCGCGTCGAAGACCTCCAGTTCGACGCGACCGGCTTGAAAGGCGTCCACACGTCTAGCGGGTTCATCCCGGCATCGGTGGTCGCGCTCGCGGTCGGCCACAGCGCGCGCGACACCTACCGGATGCTCGCGGAACGCGGCGTGCCGATGACGCCCAAGCCGTTCCAGTTCGGGGTGCGCATTGAACACCGGCAAGATGTGGTGAACGCGGTGCAGTTCGGTCCGCGGCACGAACATTTCGAGGAACTGCTCGGCAACGCGGATTACTCGCTCGTCGCGAGCGGGGCGCACGACCTGTTCACCTTCTGCATGTGTGCCGGCGGGTACATCATTCCGAGCGTGTCGCAAACCGGCTTCTTCTGTACGAACGGGATGAGTCTTTCAAAGCGCGACTCCGTGTTCGCGAACAGCGGGTTGGTCGTGACCGTGCCGGTCGAAGCGTTCGAGGGCACGGACGTGCTCGCGGGAATGCGGCTACAAGAGAAGTACGAGGCAAAGGCGTTCCAGGTCGGGCGCGGGTTGGAATACCGGTCGCCAGTTCAGCGTGCGCGCGACTTCCTGCGCGGAAACGCGTCCGCGAATGTGCCCGAATGCAGTTACCCGCGTGGAGTCACTCCTTGCGAGCTGCGTCAGGTGCTCCCGCCGTTGGTGGCCGAAGCGGTGGCTCACGGGCTTCCGCAAATGGACCGGCGCTGGAACGGTCGGTTCCTCGCGGACGCGGTGCTGACCGGGCCGGAGTCGCGTGGCAGCTCGCCTGTACGCATCGACCGCGACAACGACAGACGCGAATCGCCCGGCGTGCCGGGGTTGTACCCGGTCGGCGAGGGCGCGGGCTACGCGGGCGGCATCGTGAGCGCTGCGGTTGACGGGCTGCGCACGGCCCGCGCGATCGTCGCTAAATACGCTCTCACCCAATAACGGCCCTCACGCGGATTCTCGGTACTGAGGTCAGTTCGCGGTTTGCGCGCTGTGGGCTTGAATACGGCTTAAAACGCTCGAAACGGCTTGGATTGCTGGGGAAATGTTGCTCGCCCATCGCATAAGAAGCAGAAACACGCATCTCGATAAGTACCGTTGGGGCAATGAATTACACCAATCGTATTGAGTGACGAGTATCGGGGCGCGCAAACCGTGAACTGACCTCTCCATCGAAAACCGAACCACCTGGCGGTCTTGTGGTAGACAGCAAGGGCGGTCATACTGAAGTGAACATCACGGCATAGATATCGACCGCACTCTGACACCGTTTACTCGCTGTGCGGGACTTTACGCCGGGAGAAAGGTTCCAATATCTGTGGACTATCTCCTGTGCCCCCAATGCAAAGTGTACTTCGTGCCGAAGGACGGGCGTGCGACCTGCATTACCTGCAGGGAAGCGCCATCCGGGTGGTACTACACGCGCGACGGCAAGCGAAACGGCCCGATCACGGCAAAAGAGTTGAAGGGGTTGGTCGCGAGCAGACGCCTCACCCCAACCGACCTTGTGCGCCGCGCCGCGGACGAGAAGTGGATTGTGGCGAAAAAGGTGCGCGGGTTGTTCCCCGAACAGGAATCGCCCGCGCCGCTTCCCCCGCCTCCAGCGCCCCCCGCCGCTCTACCGACCGCGTGTGTCGCCGGTATGGGTCGCATCGACTCGCGGCACGAAGCACGCGCGGAAGCTCAAGTGGTTCCCGATCCCGCGCGTTGCGTGCAATGCGGCATCTGTTCGTACAACTGCCCGATGGAGATCGACGTCCGCGCGCACGCGCACCGTGGCATCCCGATCCACGACAGCTACTGCCTGACGTGCAGCGAGTGCGTCAAGCGGTGCCCACGCGGCGTGTTGAGCTTCGAGCGCATCCCGCTGTTCACACTTTAGAGCCGCCCGATGGCCACGAGGCACGTCATCATCGGGTCGGGCATTGCCGGTCTCGCGGCGGCCGAATCCATCCGCGCACGCGATCCGGCCGCACGCATCACAATGGTCAGCGCGGAGGCGCACAACTTCTACTCGCGCCCAGGTCTCGCGTACCTGCTCCGCGGCGACATCCCGGAGAAGCAACTCGCGGTGCGCAACCCCGACGACGTGCGCGCGATCAAACTCGAACGCGTCGCGGCCAACGTCGAAAACATTCTCTGCCCGGAACACGAACTGCTCCTCGACGACGGCTCCCGGCTCAGCTTCGACCGGTTGCTGCTCGCGACCGGTGCGGTCGCGGTGCCCGCACCGTTCCCCGGTGGTGACCTGTTCGGTGTGGTGAAACTGGACTCACTCGACGATACCCGGCACATCATCGGTCAGACCGGGCGCGGCCGAGCGGCGGTGGTTGTCGGTGGCGGTGTCACCGCGCTCGAACTGGTCGAAGGACTTCGCGCTCGCGGCATGACCGTACATTATTTCCTTCGCGGCATCCGTTACATGGCCGACGTACTCGACGAAACGGAATCGAACATCGTCCTGCACCGGCTCCGCGAAGAAGGTGTCACGGTTCACCTGAACACACAGATCACGCACGTCGGCGCGCGGCGCAACCGCGTCGCCCGTGTCGAAACGGCGGGGGGGGAAACAATCGCGTGCGATGTGATCGGGGTCGCGATCGGCGTGAAGCCGAGAGCGGACCTCGCACGTCAAGCCGGCTTGAAAGTCGATCGCGGTGTGATCGTGAATGAGTACCTCCAGACGAGCGCGACGGATGTCTTCGCGGCCGGCGATGTCGCGGAAGTCTTCGACCCGGCAAGCGGCAAACCCACGCTCGACGTACTCTGGCCGACCGCACTGACACAGGGTCGAATCGCGGGCGCGAACATGACGGGTGCGGGCATCGCGTACACGAAGAGCGTGCCGTTCAACGTCACACAGATGACGGGCTTGAAGGTCACGATCATCGGCGCCGTCGGTAGCGGAAAGAACGAAGACCTCGTCGCGATCACGCGCGGCGAAAGTGAGGCGTGGCGGATTGTGCCGAAGTCGTGGGTTCTCAGCGAACAGGACGACGTGAACCGGGTTCGGTTGATCATCGGTGAGCGGACCATCGCGGGCGCGCTTGTCATGGGAGATCAGACGTGGTCGCGCCCGCTCCAGAAGCTCATCCTCGGCAAGGCGGACATCACGCCGGTTCGTGACGCACTCCGGGGCGCGAACGCGATGGCCCACCTCGCGGGCTTCTACCGACAGTGGGAACAGACGCGCGTACCGAGTTAGGCTATGGGGGGCGGCAAGATCACGTGTCCGCAGTGCAAGAACTCCTTCCTCCCGATGTCGGGCGGAGTGGAGTTGTGCCCGAATTGCGGCGCGGAAGTAGACGCGGGCGCGGGAACTCCACCCGCGCGCGAGGAAGAAGGCTGGTATTACACGCGCGGCGGGGTGCAAGCCGGGCGTGCGTCGTCCGCTGAACTGAAACAGATGGCCGAAGCCGGGCAACTGCTCCCGACCGACTTCGTGCGGAAAGGGAGTTCGACCAAGTGGGTCGAAGCCGGGAAGGTTCGCGGGTTGTTCGCTGAATCGCTCGCGAAGCCGCAAGCGGCGTCATTGCTCCCCGAGTCGGAACAGCAGGCTCCGTTCGACTTGCCTCCGCCACCACCGGTCGCGCCGCGGTTACCGCGCGCGCAGCCGCGAGCGCACAGTTACGAACTGCTCGTCGGTCTGGTGGCGGTCGCTGTTATCACCGGCGTGTACCTGCTGCTGAGCCGCCGCGGTGTACCCGGCGCGAGCAGCACGGTCGGATATGCGCTCGGAATTGTCGGCTTCGTACTGATGTTGGCGACGGAGACGTTGTACACTCTTCGGAAGCGCGTGCGGAACTTCCACCGCGGCCGGATGAGTACCTGGCTGAAGGTTCACATTGTGACCGGCCTGGTGGGGCCGTGTCTGGTTCTGCTTCACTCGGGTGGGAGTTTTCACGGACTCGCGGGCGTGTTGGCGGCATTAACAGGTGTGATCGTCCTGAGCGGATTCATCGGCCGTTACATTTACACCGCGGTGCCGCGAACGATCGACGGTGCCGAAGTCGCGGTGCGGGAACTGGAAGGGCAGATCGCGGAGGCCGACCGCGAACTGCAAGCCGATGGAATTGACCTCGCAAAGAGTGAGACACTCGCAACCGCGACAGAAATTCCGCGCAGGGGCTGGGTGTTGGTGGTGGGCCGCGGTTTCCAGCGCTGGATTCACCGCAATCGGATTCGGCGGGCACTCCGCCCACAGACAAAAGCCGATGCGCGAACGAAACAGCTCGAACGTTTATTGATGCGGCGGTACGACGTCCAGGTGCAGATCGCGTCCCTCGGGCTGGCGCGGCGGTTACTCGCGCTGTGGCACGTGCTGCACATTCCGCTCGGCGCGGCGGTGTTTACCCTAGCGTTCGTCCACATTGCCGCGGCGCTCTATTACACCGCGTTCGTGCGTTGACAGGTGACTCATGCCGAAGGCACTTCATCTGAGTCCGGGGCGGATCGCCGTGCTGGTCACGGTATGCGCCGTCGGCTCGGGCCTCGCGCTGACCGGCGGCGCGATGTTCAGTCCTGGCAACCTCAACGCACAACCGAGAGGCAGCGTTCAACTCGGCGGGGTCAGTTCACACGCCGAACTGGGCGGGAAGTGTTCCGCCTGCCATGCCCCGCCCTGGAGCGGGGAAACGATGGCCGACCGGTGTATGTCGTGCCACACCGACATTCGCAGTCAGATCGATGGCCACCAAACGCTGCACGGTCGGCTCGCCAACAACAAACAGTGCCGCAACTGCCACACCGAACACAAGGGCGGACACGCGGCGCTCACCGACCTGAGCACCTTCGACCACAACTGTGCCGCGTTCGCGCTCACCGGCAAGCACCAGTCGGTCGATTGCAAATCGTGCCACACCAACAGAACCTTCAAGGGCACGACTGCGACTTGCGCCGGTTGCCACGCGGAACCGAAGGTACACATGGGGCAGTTCGGCGCCGACTGCGCGAAGTGCCATGCGACCAACACCTGGCACACGACATCGTTCCCCGCTGCCGCCGGAAGCAGCGGCAACATCGCGTTCGACCACAGTCAAACGGCCTTCCCGCTGACGGGCCACCACACGGGGGTCGATTGCAAGAAGTGTCACGTGGACAACAAGTTCAAGGGCACGCCGTCATCCTGCGTGTCGTGTCACGCGGAACCGAAGACTCACCTCGGCAAGTTCGGCACGGACTGCAAGAAGTGTCATGCGACCGAAACGTGGAAGCTCGCGTCGATTCCGACCGCCGGACCGGGCGCCACGTTCGACCACAACCTGACCGCCTTCAAACTCACTGGCAAGCACACGACGGTAACGTGCGCGCAGTGCCACAAGGACAACAAGTTCAAGGGGACCTCGACCTCCTGCGTGTCGTGCCACGTGGAGCCGAAGGTTCACGCGGGCAGCAAGTTCGGGACCGACTGCAACAAGTGCCACACGACGAGCACGTGGACCGGCGGGACGCTGGGCGACTTCAAGCACGCGTTCCCGATCGCCCATGGGCGGAAGAATCGCGGGGATAGTTCGTGTGTCACGTGCCACAAAGGCGAAGACGCCTACAAGACGTACACCTGCTATGGCTGTCACGAACACACCCCAGAAAAGATGGTCCGAAAACACAAGAACGGCTTGAATCTTGATAACTGTGCGAGGTGCCACAAGGGAAGCCGCAAGAAAGGCGTGGCCGCGGCGGAGTTGGGGGGCAACGAACTCTTCGCGAGTTGCCCGGCGGACGCGGATGCGTTCGCGTCGGACGATGCCGACGGGCGGTGCCCCAACGATACAAGTCTTCTGCGCACCTTCCATCTGAACAACCGCTCGGACAACAGACTCGCCGAAATGTTTGGCGGGTCGGTTCGCCTGAGAACGCACCCGGTTTCCGCATCGCAGGCGAAATTCGATCACGCAACGATAGCGCCACAACCAGTTCGGAAGACGCTGGAGCAATCGCTCGTGGTAAACGCCGAACTCAATCGGTTTGATCCGTTCGCAAAGTTCCGCAAACCGTGGTCGCGTCCAGAATGGGCGGCCGGCCATCCGAGCGGGTGACGGAAGCTCCCACGAGCGGGTCGACTGCGGGTCATGGCAGCGTGTGGAGCGTTAGCGGCTCACCTCACGCGGCGCTGGCGCGACGGGAACCGCTGGTGGCAGTTTCGCGAGTTCGGGCGACCACCTCGTTGGATCGAGTCGCGCCGCTTCGGTCAGCGCGACGCGCGCGCCGTGAATGTCGCCCGAGTAACGGAGCGCCAGCCCCAACAGCGCGTGAGCATCTTAGTACTTGGGGCTGGCCTTGATCGCCTCGCGGGCGTAGGCAATCGCCTCCACGTACTTCTTCTGCTGTAGGTAGATTTCGCCCAGGTTGTTGTGGGCGAAGGCGTTTTTGGGATCGTGTTTGATGGCCTCCTTGTTTGACGTGATCGCCCCGTCCGCGTCGCCCTTACCCGCCAACGCGATGCCCAGGTTGTTGTGGGCTGGCTTGGAATAAGTCCGGCAATGTCAGGCTACCGAGCGTGAGGCCACCGATGCGCAGGACGTCGCGTCTATCGAAGCCGGTCGTGGGTCGAGGAACGAGAACTCGGCAGTCCTCCGTTTCTGACGTTAACTGAATAGCGGGCGAACGGCGGAACCGAGGCAGAGTTTGATCGGCCGACCGAGATGGTCGTTCACTTCGATGTCGCTTTCGATGCCAAGTGCGTGGTAGATGGTGGCGACGAGATCCGCGGGGCCAACGGGGTTCGCGGCGGGGTAAGCGGCGAAGCGGTCGGACTTGCCGAGTACCTGCCCACCTTTCACACCACCACCCGCGAACACCGCCGAGTAACAGCGACCCCAGTGACCGCGACCGCCCTTCTCCTCGATTCGCGGAGCTCGGCCGAACTCACCCATCCACACGACGAGCGTTTCGTCGAGCATCCCGCGCGACTGGAGATCATCCAGGAGTGCCGAGAACGCCGCATCGGTCGGGGGGAGCAACACCTTCAGGTGCTTGGTCTCCTCGTAGTGCGTGTCCCAGTTCGACGGGTCCGGTCCGTTCCAGTACACGGTCACGAGCGGCACGCCATGTTCCACCAGGCGCCGGGCGAGCAGTGTGCCCTGCCCGAACTTCGTCTTGCCGTACCGTTCACGGAGTCGTTCAGGTTCGGTCTTCAGATCGAACGCCTTGTGAAACCTCGGCGAACTCATCAGGTCGAACACCTGGCCGTAGTGCGTGCCCATCGTGCCAGTCGCGGCGGAACGCAATCGCGAATCCGACGACTTACTGATGTTGTCGAGCAGGACGCGGCGCTGATCGAGTCGGTCGAGCGGGATCTCCATTGGTGGGCGCAGCGCTTGCACCTCGAAGTTTGGGCGGCTGGGGTCTTGCAGCACGCGGAACGGGTCGTGGCGTTTGCCGAGCAATCCGCCGCCCTCGCCAGCGAACGTGTGCCGGTACATCTCCAGGAGCCACACGAATGCGGGCATGGTTTGCACGGCGGGACCGAACCGCGACACGACCGAACCAAGGCAGGGATAATCTTCCGGCGACGGGCGAACGTCGTCGCCCGGCACGCGCGGGCTTCGGTGGCCGGTCAGCGCGAGGTACACGCTCTGGCCGTGCGCCCCGCCGACGTACTCGTCCGTCACCGATCGCACGACGGCGTACTTGTGCGCCTGACGCGACAACAGCGGCAGGTGGTCCGAGATTTGGATGCCGGGAACGTCAGTGGCGATCGGCTTGAAGTCGCCGCGCACCTCCGCCGGCGCATCGGGCTTGAGGTCGAACGTCGCCAGTTGCGACGGCCCGCCGCCCATGAACAGGAGGATGCACGACTTCGCCCTGCCGAAGCCGTCGGCCGACGGGCGAGCGGTCGGAGCGGCGCTTGCTCGCTGCCTGAGCAACTCCGGCAAGAGAAGTCCGCCCGCGCCCAGCCCGCCGATGCGTAGGAAGTTCCGGCGGTCCACGCCACTGTGGGTAGTTCGGCCGCTCTTTGATGGGGAACGGATTGGCATCTTATCCTCGCTCGCAGGAGTGAGTGCTGTTCGCTGGAAGGCCATTGGCCGGTGAAACCTATCTCCCCGCGACTGTCACCGAGAACGTGCGCTCGATGCGGGTCACGTTGCCCTGTTTGTCCTTGACGGACACGGTGAGTTTGCCCTTCGGTAGCTCGGCGACCGGCTTCTCGAGTCGCAACTCCCAGCGGTTATCGGGCAACGCCTTGAACTTCTTCGCCAGATCATCGCCGGGCTTCGTGCCGTCAACCGCGAAATCCGCGACTACCTCGAAGCTCTCCAAGTCAAGCCCCGTGTTGTAGTCGTGCATCCCGATCAGGATTCGCGTCAGCGGAGGATTCGCGCCGGGCTGTGGCGCGGTCAGCGTCAACGTGGGGCGGGTGTCGTCGAGCATCCAGCCGTAGCCGCGCTGGTCGGGGTGCCCCGGGTCGTAATCGAGATCAATGGGGCAACCCAGATCGACCCAGCGCACCAGGGTCAACCGGTCCTCATCGCTGAGCGGCTTCACCTTTCCGGCCTTCACCGCTTCCGGTGGCGGCATGATGCTGCCCGTATAGCCGACGTCGGGGTGCAAGCGGTTTTCGGGCCCCGGCTTGTAGGGTTGGCCCTTGAGCACGAGGCTGCTGGGATCGCCGGGGACGGCTTCCATCGGGTGGTCGTCGTTGCTGAAGCCGTCGAGCCGCGCGCCGAAGATTTTCCAGACGAGCAAACTGCGCCGCGACTGGAACGCCCAAACGTAACGCGACTTCCGCATCCCCTCGCCCCACCCCTCCTTGCCGAACGGCTTGTGCCCGAAGAGCGCCTTCGGGTCGCTCGCCAGCCGGTAGTAGGTGCCGGGGAAGTTGTGCGCGACGTGGTCCCTGTGCATCTTGTCGTCGTCCAGCACGAGGTTGCCGGCTGGCTTCTCCGACTTCTGAGTGTGACAGGCTACGCAACTGCGTTCGAGGATTGGTTTGACGTCGCGGTGGAATTCGATGTCCTTGACGCGAGTCTCGAATCGCAGACCGGTTTCGTTCTTCACGTCCCACTGCTTGCCGGACTTGTCCTGCTGCTTGGTGGTCAACAACGGCGTTTGCACGACGGCGTCGAACACCTGGTATCCCTTCGTCGCGGCGGCGGTCAGGTTGAAGTCGGTGGGCTTTTGCGAGTGTGCGTGACAGCCGCCGCAATCGTTGCGAATCTCGCCGGGGCGCACTTGGTGCCACGTCTGCGCCATGTTCAGCACCATCCCGTTCTTGTCGAGCGTCTGGAACGTGAACGGCACGTCGGCCGGGATCTTCGCGAGGAAACTGGTGTCCGGGTTTCCGTCCGGGTCGGTCGGCTGTTTACCGTCCGCGCCGAACTTGCGCAGCGGGATTTCCGCGAGGATGCGTAATCGCTCCCGCGCGTGGTTGTAGAAGAGCCGGCCCCCCTTCTCACCGTTGCGGCGCGCGGTCGCCGGTTCCATGCCCAGGATGCGGATGGCGTGGATCTGATCGTTGGTGTAGAGGCCCGCGTCCGCGCCCTGACTGCCCCAGTTGCCCTCCTCCCAGTTGCGGTATGGCACCGGGCCTTTCCCGGGCCAGGTCGCGGTCACTTCGCCTGGGCGGACGATCCCATTGGGGAAGGTTTCGCGCTTGTAGAAGCTCGAAGTGCCGACCAACCCGAACGGCGTGCCTTCAGGAAGGTGTTTCGACAATTTGCCATCGTTGGGGAGTCGCGGGAGGTTCTTCGGCTCGTCCACGCCATAAATGCGCTTGTAGGGGACAAGTGATCGCGGCCACTGTTCGTGGTAATCGGGATTGTTCCTGATGAGGAACATCTCTGCCGGTTCGTCGATCGGCTTGCCGGACTTGATCAGATAAATCCCGGCGTCGAGGAGCGTTTCGCCGGGCCGCTTCACGGTGTGGGCGCTCGCGAAGTGGGCGTTGCCCGGGGAGTAGGTGCAGAGCAGGTGATTATCCGGTGCGCCCGAAGGTTGAGTGACCTTACCCATTCGCGGAGCGTCGTCCTTGCCGGGCACCGAGGAGAGCGCGGGCCAGTCGCCGCCGTGGGCGAAACGCGTCAGCGCCTCCAGCCCGTGTGGCCGGAACCCGTGGTTCCCGATGTCGGCGATCGACTTGCCGTTCCGGGGATCGTTTTTGTACGCCGGTCCGAACGGAGGCTCCCCCTGCGGGGTCGGTGGCACCTTCACGAATGTGCCGAAGCCTTCGTTCTTCCCCCCGTAGTAGAACGCCGCGACGATGCTTTCGTCCGAAAGCTGTGTCTGGAAGTGGAAGGCCGAACCGCCGTAGGCGCTCAGGATGGGATTCCACTTCGTGCCGTCGGGATGGATGCTCCAGATGGCCCAGTCCAGATCGTTTCGGAACCCCTGGTCTTCGAGCGAACTGAACATCACGCGCCCGTCCTTGAGCGGCACCGGGTGCAGGGCGCTGGCGATGTTCAAGTGGCCGATCATTTCCACATTGCTGCCATCGCCATCCATCACAAACAGTTGGAAGGGGATGTTGAAACCCAGGTTGTTGCCACGCGGCATCTCGAAGCCGTTGCGGTTGCTGGTGAACATCACGCGGCCGCCCGGCAGCGGGCACGGCCCCAGGTTGCAGATCGGGTACGGCTGCGTGGTCTTGCCCGGTTCCGGCGTGCGAAAGTCCTTTGCCCACTTCGCGGCACCGGTGTTGGGCGTGAACTCCTGATGTGTCAGGCGCACGACCTTCTTGGTCTTCACATGAATCTTGTAGATGTCCACCGGCCCGCTGGTCTGGCCGATACGCTTTGATAGATCCTCGAAGTGCGAGTAGAAGACCCACTCGCCGTCGAAGGACACGAACGGGTCCGTCACCGAGCCTTTGCCGCTGGCGACCAGCACATCCTCCGTGCCGTCGGGGTGCAAGAGCATCAGGTCGCCGCCCGCGTCCACGTTCAGCGGCAGTGTGGCATCGGGCCAGCGACTGCTGTGCGGTTTGTTGTCCTTTCGCGGCGTGCGGACATAGACGATGTCGTAGTCGTACTTGATCGCGGGATCGGTCGAAACCTTCGGAACGGTGATGTTGAACGGCCCCTTACCGTTCGGCTTCCCCTCCAGAGGGCGAGCCAGCCACAACAGGCCGCAAACCAGCACACCAAGCGCCAGACTGATCGCGACCCACGACTTTGGCATCTTCGCGCGCATGGCACCCCCCAAGGAGAGAATGTGTTGAGGTTCGACTTCAAGGCGAGGAACGAATCGGCTTCTCCACCAGATGGCGCAGGAGCCACGCGTTTCCCTCTTTCCACATGCGGTCGGTTACAGAGTGTCCCGCGTCTGGCTCTTCCAGAAACTTCAACCGGTCGGGCATGTCCTTGTAGCGCGGCTCAAGATCCTTGACGAACGTCTTGATCGACTGAATGTCGATGCCCTTGTCGCGCGCGCCGTTGGCAAGGAACAGAGCCTTCGGTGCGACGGTCGCCTTGCGCTCCTTGGGGTCGATACTCTCGACGAGTTGGCGCACGCGCGGACTGAGCGCCTTCCACTTCGCGTCCTGGTCCGGCCCAGACGCGGTCTTCGTCACGTCGTAGCGGAAATCGACCGCCCCGATGTAGCCCACGACCACGGAGATTCGCGGCTCCTTCCAAGCGAGCACCATGCAGGTGCTGCTGCCCATCGAGATGCCCATGACGCCGATGCGCGATGTGTCCACGTCGGCACGGGCCGAGAGCGCGTCGATGATTTTGGAAACGTCGCGTGCCGTGCGCGACACTGACGACTGATGCACCCAGATGGGGTAATCCTCGCCGAGGTCGCCCATCTTCGCGCCCGGCCTGAAGACGCCGGGGACTTTTCGTTCGCCGTGCAGATACGCATCGATTGCCAGAACGAAGAAGCCCTTGACCGCCAAGTCGCGCAGGCGCTGCGCATCGCCCTCTTTGCTGCCGCCCATGCCGTGCAGGAAGATGACCACGGGCATCGCCTTGTTGCCCTTCTTGTAGTACGCGTAGGCCAGCACCGGCTCATCGGGATCCCACCCCGTCAGCGATAGTTTCTCACGCTCGATCTGGGGATCGCCCGGCGGTTGCGCCCGCTCTTGCGAGAATGCAGGGGTCGGCCAGAGCGCCGCGACCACACCGGCGAGGAGCGGTGCCCATCTCACGGTGAACTCCGTAACTCGGCGGGTTGGGGACGAGGTCCGTACTTCAAACGCCGACGCGGGGTGGCTGCTTTGGGTGAAGGCTGAAGCGTGGGCGCACGTGCGTTCTGCGGCGTGTGGTTGGTGTTTTGGCATCGCGAGGGAAGATCAACCGAAAGCGAATATACCCGGCTGGACGGGCACGAACTACGGAAATCTAGCCCGTTGCAGCGGCAAGACACCAGCAGCGTTTTGGAACGTGTTGCAACCTTTACGCGGAGGAAGTAACTACCAGGGGAAGTTCCCACCAGGATCATTCCTCCCGCGCCACCACAATCAGGAGTTGCAACAACTCCTCGACGGCCTGCAACGAGGCTGACATGCTTTCTCTCTTCGACCACCGCTCCGGTTGTTCGCGCCGCGAGTTTCTCCGCGTCGGCGCGCTCGGTCTCGGTGGGCTGGCTGTTGGTGCTGGTGCTGGACAAGGCGGGGCGGTCACACGGCCAAGTAGTTGCGAGTGCCGCCGAACGTGGTGCTGCACCACCAGCCGTCGCGTACTCGCGAGTTGCAACCTGCCGAACACCTGTTGCCGTTCGTTCGGGAGGGGTTGGCCAACCGGGTGTTCAACGACCTGCCGGGTTGGACCGGAGCCCTTGTCACTCGGTGCCAGTGGCTCACCGAACACCACGCGGTCGTCGGTGGCGCGGTCGGGTTCCACTGGGCCGTCACAGCCTGACAGTCACTAATCAGTCGGATTTGGTATGAGTACTTGAACGCACGAAAGAACCCACCCCCAAACCTCCAGTTGGGAGGCTTGGGGGTGGGTCAGAATGTGGGTTCCTCCGCTCGCCGTTAGTAGCGGATGATCACGTCGATCCCACCGGAGTACAGATTTGCCTTGCCCTCGAACGGGTTGCTCTCATTGTTGTGGTCATACCGGACGCTCGGGCGGAAGATCAGCCCCGGCTTCGCCGCGTACGCGACCCCGTAGGTCAGACCGGTGTACAGCCCCTTCGAGCCGGTGCGGAACCCTTTCGTGTCCTCGAACCACTCGGCGCGGAAGGTGCTTGTGACCTGTTCCGTGTGCTTGTAGATCAAGTAGCTCGCCGCACCGTACCACGTCGCCGACCCCACCGCGCCGCCACCCAGCGGGGCGCCGTCGATGTGCGAGAACGTCGCGTCCATCACGTAGCTCAACTTGTCGTTGAAGTTGTGGGTGAACACCATGTTGTACACGTTGTAGTACGGGAACGCCTCGGCCACATCGAACCGCGGATCGGTCAAGACCGTGTTGAACAGCACGCTGGTCTTACCGTCCTTCGGCGCCCACTTCAACTGACCGACGTAGGTCGCTTGGTTCGCCGAGTCGATGAAATTGTCGCTGCCCACGACCAAACCGTTCGCCACCGTCCAGGTGTCGTTCAGTTGGGATGTTGCGTACACACCGGTGTGCGTGAACGGGTTGTACTGGAACCCGTAGGATCGTGACAGGAACGGCGTCTCGGCACCCTGCATGAGTTCATACGAACAGTGCGTCGCGATCTTGCCGACCTTCACCGAGGTGCCCTTCGGCCCCAGGTTCGGCAGGAAAACTTCGCCATACGCCTGGAGCAGGTCGATCTGGTAGTCGCCGGTCTGTCCGTTGAGCAGTCCGCGTGACTGCGTAAACCGGGCGTCGGTGCCGGGCAGGATCCACTCTGTGCGGAACCCAAACTGGAACTCTTCCTTGCTGGTGTCGATGTCCTTGTTGATGCGCAGGAAGTGCTGGTTCATCTGGAAGAAATCCGCCCGGTCGTTGAACGTGATCGGCAGGTTGCTCCGGTTGGCGCTGCTGGCAGTGTAGCTGCCCTGCGCCCAGCCGGAGATGCTGATCCCGCGGTCGGTCAAGCCCTGACCGAACTGAGTCGTCTGAAGCAACCGCATCAGCGCATAAGGTTCTGGCGCGTCGGGCTTCGGTTCTTCTGGCTGCGCTGCACCGTTGCCGTTCATCATGGGCATCCCCATCGGCATCCCGGCGGGCGGCATGGTCGGCATCGGGAGCTGTGTGCGCACGCCCGGTTGCGGAATCGCGGGCAACGCAACCCCGCCCGACGGCGGGGCGTCTGGGAGTTGTCCAGCGGCGAGAGCAGTGAGCAATACGATCGTGTTCATGGAATCCTTCCAGTAATCTGAAACGTGGATGGAAATCGCGTCTCTTCCCCTTAACCGATTCGTCCGTAAAACGGATTTGGGGTGACTAACGAATCCTGGTGGGGTAGGAATCGGCAGGACACTTCCAGAAATGAGACCAGAACCGGTCATCTCGGCGCAAATCGGCAATCGCAAGTACCAGTTGTAACGACTGCTCCGTGCGTACCTCGCTTCCCTCCCAGAAGTCACTTGAATCTGAAGATCGAATTCGATGCAGTTCTGCGCGCAAATCGCGCACATCTCCAGGTCCGCAGCAATTCTGGACGATTCTTTCTCAAGACACAACTTCAAGTCTTGATGATAGATGTAACTATTCGGTGTTTTTTTTCGGGCCCGGCACCGAGGGTGCTTTCTGGCACGCATGTGTACCACCGCATTCGTTTTTCGGTGCCAGTGCTGAAGAACTGGCGATCCCCCTGCCTAGATGTGCTTAACCAAGGTGCGTAATGCAAGCCCGCCGTCTGTTGTTCGCCGCTCTGCTCTTCGCCGGCTGTTGCCTACTGCCCGGCACATGGGCACCCGGCACCGGAAGAGCCTCGGCTCAAGATGAAAAGCCGGCCACTAAAGCCGACCTCGCAGAGACGGACAAAGCCGTCGCCAAACTCGCGAAGGCGCTGGAGAAGGCGGAGAAAGCACTCGCGGACCTGAAGTCGACCACGACCGTGGACGCGAAAGCCGCCACTGCCAAGGTGGACGCGATCAAGAAGGAAGTCGATACCGCAAAGTCGACCACCGCGACGAAGACGCAACTCGACGCGCTGACGGTGAAGACCAACGCACTCACCAAGGAAGTCGAAGCGATTAAGGCCGCAGGCAGCGATACGAAAGCGACTGCGGACAAACTCGGCGCACTGGAAAAAAGCGCGGAAGCAACCAAAACTACAGCGGACGAGACCAAGAAAGCTGCGGATGAAGCCAAGAAAGCCGCAGATGAAGCCAAGAAGGTCGCGGACAAAGGTGTAGCCGACGCCGGGGCGGCAGCAACGGCCGGGAAAGAGCGTGGCGACACGGCCTGGCTGCTAACTTCCAGCGCGCTTGTCCTATTCATGGTGCCCGGGTTGGCGCTCTTCTATGGCGGTATGGTGCGCCGCAAGAACGTCCTCGCCACGATGATGCAAAGCATGGCGGCGCTCGCGGTTGTCGGGGTGTACTGGGTCGCGGTCGGGTACGCGCTCGCGTTCGGACCGTCGGTGATACAACTCGATCTATTCGGCGTGGAAAAGGGTGGGCTGTTCGGGTGGAGCTGGGATCTGTTCTTCCTCAAGGGAATCGAGCCGGCCACGAAGCTCGGCGGCTACGACATCCCGGTTTACGTTCACGTCATGTTTCAGGGCATGTTCGCGATCATCACGCCGGCACTGATTAGCGGGGCCATCGCCGAACGCATCCGGTTCTGGCCGTTCTGCATCTTCATGCTGCTGTGGGTCACGTTCGTGTACTGCCCGCTGGCGCACATGGTTTGGGCATTCGACTGGTACGACACAACCGTACTCGCGGCCAAGCGCGGCGGAGCGGCGATCGGGTTGCTCGGGAAGATGGGAGCGCTGGACTTTGCTGGCGGCACGGTCGTTCACATCGCCGCGGGTATGGCGGGCCTCGCGTGCTGTCTCGTGCTCGGCAAGCGCGCGGGGTATCCGAAGCAGATTGCGCACCCGAACAGTATGGTGCTCACGCTCCTCGGGGCTGGGTTGCTGTGGTTCGGGTGGTTCGGTTTCAACGGCGGTAGTTCTGGCCGCGGCGACGGGCTGGCCGGGTCCGCGTTCGCCGCGACCCAAGCCGCTGCTGCCGCCGCGGGCTTAGGCTGGATGTTCGTGGAATGGATTCACAAGGGCAAGCCTACGGCACTCGGTCTGGCGTCGGGGATCGTCGCGGGGTTAGTCGCGGTCACGCCCGCGAGCGGCTTCGTGTACATGTGGGGTGCAGTGTTCATCGGCATCGCGGCGGCGCTGTTGTGCTACCTCGCGGTCGCGCTGAAGAACAAACTTGGCTACGACGACTCGCTCGACGCGTTCGGCGTCCACGGGATCGGCGGCTTCGTCGGGGCCATCTTGACCGGCGTGTTCTGCTCCACGATGGTGAACTCGGCTGGGACCGATGGCCCGTTCGCGTTCAGCGCACACCGGGCACGCTACGAGGCGCTCAAGCCCATCGAAAAGGGCGGCACTTCGACCGACGCCGAACCGATCGCCAAGGCGAAGGCCGCGAAGCGCGCCGCGAACGGCGAAGTGGTCAAAGCCACCCGCGAAGTGAACGCGGAGATCGAGAAACTCGGCATCGCCGCGCTGCAGAAGAGCCTGTCGGACGCAAAGGCGGAAGAGTTGACGAAGGAATTGGCTGACCTGAAGATCGACGACCTGGAAGACGAGGTCGCCGCGTACAAGGAAGCGTCAGACGCCAAGAGTACGGCCGAGAAGGAACTGGCCGCAGCCAAGACCAAGGCCGAGGCCATTCAGAAGAAACTCGACGCGGTGGCGGAGACCACGAAGAAACTCGAAGAGGCAAAGACGAAAGAAACCGACGAGAACAAGAAGCTCGATGATGCGAACGGCATCTTGGCCGACAAAGCCGCGACCCTCGCGGCTCTGGAGAAGGAACGCGACGACCTGACTGCGCTGGTCGCCAAGCAAGACGACAAAGCCAACAACGGTAAGGACAAGAAGTCCGGGCTGTCACAGTTGTTCATCCAAATCAAGGCTGCTGTGTTCTCCGTCGTGTTCGCATTCGTGCTGAGCCTCGCCTTGGTGCTCCTCACACAAGCAATCACGCTCGGCAAATTCAAGACCGACCTGAAGTCGGAAGCCGAGGGGCTGGACCGGACGGAGCACGGCGAAGTCGGGTTCGACTTCAGCGACGCGACGGAGTCGGTGACAGTCGTGTCCACCGAACCGCGAGCGGCGAGCGCGCCACGCGGAAACGGCCGCTTCGACCTACAGTTGACCGGTGCCGACCACGGGGAACTGATGGACGCGTGGACCGCGTTGTGCAAGCCGACCGACGGGCCGGTCGATAAGGACTTCCTCGCGGTGTACCCGCACGTGACCACGATTCGCGGCACGACGTTCCGCTGTCGCAGCGGCGACCCAGTGGAGCTCGCGAAGCGTCTCGAATCGCTCTTCACACGCCACACTGGCAAGCGCGTCACGGCCGTAAAGGTGTGAGCGCGAGTGTGAGTGTGAACGGAAGACAGTAGACCTGCCGGTTTCAGGCTCTTGTCTTCCACTCGCACTCACGCTTCTCCTCACCCTGTTTCCCTCACACCCAAACCCACACTCACACTCACACTACTAATGAAACTCCTCATCGCTATCATCCGGCCCGAGAAACTCGAAGACGTTCAAAAGGCGCTCGCGGAGCGCGACGTGTACCTCATGACCGTCAGCGACGTCCGCGGGTGCGGGCGCCAGCGCGGGTACACCGAGGTGTACCGCACCACCGAAGTACAAATCCAACTCATCTCGAAGTTGAAACTAGAAATCGCAGTCAACGAGGCATTCGTTGAAGCTACGGTGGAGGCGATCGTTCACGCGGCGCGCACTGGCGACACGGGCACCATCGGCGACGGGAAAATCTTCGTGCTGCCGCTCGAAGACTGCGTGCGCATCCGCACCGGGGAGCGCGGCTCCGAAGCAATCGGCCCGTGACGTAATCCACCCGCGAAGCCGCAAGCGGTTAAACACCACGACTTCGCCGGGATGGTTGTAGGGGCGTGAATTTTGGCAAAACAGTTTGCTTCAACTCCTATCTGCTTGAGCAGCCCCAAGTTTCCGAATTGCCGATTCCACCTCCGGCGCGAACCCCGCGCCGGAAGGTCGCTTCCGTCCGCCATGTACCGTGAACGACCTGGTCGCGAGCCAGGAGGACCTCGCTCAACTCGACCTCGTAACTCTGGAGAAAGACTCGGGGGGAACGGGCGGCGCTCACGAGAGTGTTCCGTACCGTCCACACGGTCAAGGGCAGGTTCAACCAGCTCTCGGGGTGAGGGACGCTGAGGCACTTCGCAGTCGCTCCCCCGACAGTCGTAACCGGCACGCCGGCGCTCGCTAAGCCAGAGTGATTCTGGTCACTTTCGCCGGCAAGTTTGGCGAGTTCATGCTTCACGTCCGGTTGCGTGCCTGACAGCCCCACCGAGACTGATGCTAAACCTTTCTCCGAAGCGCCCTAATCTAACACCCCCTTCTCTTCTGGGTGTAAACTCATGACGCGTCTCACTTCGGCTCTTCTATTCCTCGCGCTCGTTCCTTCCGCGCTATTCGCCGCAGACCCGCCCAAGACGGGACCGTGGGATGTGCCCGCGCTCAGCGCTGCGGAGGTGAAACCAGAATGGGGCAAGGAGGTCGGGAAGGCGCGCGAGGTCTACTACCCCGGTGAACCGTATCAGGGGAAGCCGACTCGCGCGTTCGCTTACTACGCGAAGCCCGCGGACGGCAAGGGCCCCTTCCCCGCAGTGGTTCTCGTTCACGGCGGTGGCGGCAAGGCGTTCCGCGAGTGGGCCGAACACTGGGCCGCGCGCGGCTACTGCGCGCTCGCGATGGACCTCGCCGGTAACGGCCCGGCCGGGCGCCTCGCGGACGGTGGGCCGGACCAGTCCGACGACGTGAAGTTCCGCGACTTCGACGACAAGACCGTGCGCGACATGTGGTCGTATCACGCAATCGCCACCGTGATTCGCGGGCACAACCTGTTACGCTCGTTCGCGGAAGTTGACAAGGAGAAGACCGCGGTCACCGGCATCAGTTGGGGCGGCTACCTTACGTGCATTGTCGCGGGTCTCGATGACCGCTTCAAAGCGGCGGTGCCGGTCTACGGCTGCGGCTTCCTTCATGACAACAGCGCGTGGAAGGAGTCACGCTTCGACAAGATGGGCGCGGACCGCCGCAAACGCTGGGCGGACACGTTCGACCCGTCGAAGTACCTGCCGAACGTGAAGTGCCCGATCCTGTTCCTCAACGGCACGAACGATTTCGCGTACCCGATGGACAGTTACCAGAAGTGCTACGACTTGGTGAAAGCGCCAACAACGCTCTCGGTCCGCGTGCGATTGCAGCACGGTCACATTTGGAAGTTCGGAGAGGTGGACACGTTCATCGACACGCACCTGAAGAGCGGCGACCCGCTTCCCGCCATCGAAAAGATGACGCGCAACGGCGACACCGTGAGTGCGAAAGTCACGGGCAAGGTGAAGCTGAAAGCGGCACAGTTGCACTACGCGACAGCCGAAGGACCGTGGCAAAAGCGCGTGTGGAAGTCGGTCGATGCCGAAATCAAGGACGGTGTGGTGTCCGCGAAGTTGCCCGCGGACCGGCCGCTCGTATACGAACTCGCGGTCACCGACGAGCGCGGACTCGAAGTGACCGCGGCGCACGCGGTCCTCGCGGCGCAACCGCCCGCGATCGCGCGCACCCATGCCGATGTCGCTTACGGCAAGCACGAGCGTCAGGTCCTCGACTTCTGGCAGGCAAAATCCGAAACGCCCACGCCGGTCGTGTTGCTGATTCACGGCGGCGGGTGGGTGAACGGCGACAAGAGCGGTTACCACAACGGTGTGAAGCGCTACCTCGACGCGGGCGTTTCCGTGGTCGCGATCAACTACCGGTTGGTCACGCAGGCGGATACGGCCGAGATCAAACCGCCTGTGAAGTGGCCGCTCGAAGATGCCGCCCGCGCGCTGCAATTCGTGCGATCGAAGGCGAAGGACTGGAACCTGGACAAGACGCGAATCGGCGCGACCGGTGGTTCGGCCGGCGCGTGCTCGTCGCTCTGGCTCGCGTTCCACGACGACATGGCCGACCCCAAGAGCACCGATCCCGTCGCGCGCGAATCGACGCGACTGCACTGCGTCGCGGTGAACGGCGCACAAACGACGCTCGACCCGAAGGTGCTGAAAGAGTGGATCCCGAACGCGCGATACGGTGGTCACGCGTTCGGGGTGCGCACGCCGGCCAACCGCGACGGAGCGTTCCCAGAGTTCTTGGAAAAGCGCGAAAAGCTGCTCCCGTGGATCGAGGAGTATTCGCCGCTGACGCACGTCACGAAGGACGACCCGGCGGTATTCTTGGAGTACCCATCGCAGAAGAAGCCGCCGGTGAAGGGCGAGAATCAGGACGACCCGACTCACTCCGCGCTGCTCGGCATGATCCTCGAAGAGAAGTTGAAGGCAGTGAAGGTGGAATGCGTGTTGGTCTACCCCGGCAAGACACACGACAAGTACAAGGTGTCCGCGGACTTCCTCATCGCGCGATTGAAGGCGAAGTGAAGGTGTACTGTTGGCGACAATACGAAAACCACGGTCGCGAGTGGGTTGAATCAAGGAGGGCCGATTCAACCACCGCTCCGCGTGTGCAGCGGACGCGCGACCAACCGCCCATTCCCGATGAAGGGGAAGATGGAAAGTGACGCGAACCCGCGGCGCGGTGCCCGTGTCCATCCTCCGCTTCGCGCCCCAATGTGGGAGCTTACAAACTCGTCAGGCACTTCGGTGCCTGTAACTATCACGGTCCTAAGATAGCGAACCAGGGCGACCCGTTTAGCGATAGTACCGCTCGTCTCCACGAGAAGAGCGGTTCGTGCTCGCTGCCGACCGCGAGGTCGGAAAGGGCAGCCGACGAACCAACGCTCCCCGAACTCGCGCGCAGCACTTCTGCATTTCCCACCCGAACGCACGATCACCCGAACAGCGTGCGGATCGGCTTGCCGCCGTCGGTGATTGGAACCGGGCGCGGGCCGTCGTGTAATTCCTTCGTCGGGTCGATGCCAAGCGCGGTGTGAATCGTCGCGTGGAAGTCCGGGATCGACACGCCGTCCTTCACGATCGACTTCCCCGCATCGTCGGTCATGCCGTAGGCACCGCAGTGCTTCAAGCCGCCGCCCGCGAGGACGAGCGAGAACGTCGTCCCCTGGTGCCCGCGACCGCCGCCACCGTCAAATTCGGGCGGGCGCCCGAACTCCGTCCCGATCACGATGAGCGTCGTGTCGAGCTTCTTCCGCGATTCGAGATCGAGGATAAGCCCGCTCAGTGCGGTGTCCATTTCCTGAATGAGCAGGTGTTGTTTGTCGATGCCGTCATTGTGAACGTCCCAGCCGGTGCCGTTGAGGAAGTTCAGGTTATGCGACACTTCGACAAACCGCACACCGGCTTCCACCAACCGGCGCGAGAGCAGGCACCGCTGGCCGAACTCACCGCCGTAGCTTTCACGCACCTTCGCGGGTTCGGTCTTCAAATCGAAGTGCTTGAGGAACGTCGGCCCCGCCAACCGCAGCGCTTCGGCCTGTGCCGCTTCGTACTCGGCTACCGCCGAACCGGGCGTGGCGCCGCTCCCGAGCGCGTCCAACAGTTTGCGGCGTTCGGCGGCGCGCTTGTCATCGACATCGGCCGGTCGCGTGAACCCGGCGGGACCGGAGTTCGTGTCGGTGAGATAGACGAAGCCCGCTTTCGAGCCAAGAAACCCAGGTCCTCGACTCACGTTTGGGTAGCCGATGAGGATATACGGCGGCACGTCCTGCGCCGCGGCGCCGCGTTCGTGCGCCACGATGGAGCCGAGCGACGGGTACACCACATTCCCGCTGGTGACGCGCCCGGTGTGGACGAGGTTGGTGGCGAAAGCATGTTCGTCGATGACCTTGTGGTTCACGGTGCGAACAGCCGTGACGCGGTCCATCACGTCGGCGGTTTTCGTGAGATGTTCGCACACCCGCACGCCCGGCACCGCAGTCGGGACGGAGTCGTACAGCGACCCAGCCTTCTTCGGGCTACCTTTGTTCAAGCCCTTCGCTTTCGGGTCGAACGTGTCCACCTGACCCATGCCGCCGCCGAGCCAGATGAAGATACACGCCTCCGCCTTGCCGTTGAGCGGCGCGGGCTTGGGTTCGCGCGCGAGCGCCGACGACGCAGCGAGCGCGACGGAAGCAGCGAGGAAGTCACGTCGGTTCATACTTACTACACCCGAGGATCGTTGATTTCGATGATAACCCATTCAGCGAATACCTTCGGAGGGTCAGTACCCAGCACAATGCTTGTGTGCCACACACTCACCCTATTGCCTACAGCGATCTCACTTGCCGAGCCGTTGCGCCGTCGGACTCGCGTATCTGGTTGGATGAGAACAAAGCAACGTCCGCCGTTCGGACTCTGAACCAGGAAACCCCCTCCACTCGCCTCCACCACGTGCCCGTGAAAGTGTGGCTCGCCTGACGGAACTTGCCGCTGTTGCCACCAGTTCCACGCGCCCACAAGCCCGAAGACGAGGAGGCACACCGCGCCGGCCGCGACCGATAGGAACAGCGTCCGTTTCGGGGTGGTCTTCTCCACGTTCGCGCCCTCACGGTGTAAACACGAACTCGGACGAGTTTAGCACGGCCCACAGCACGTCTTCCAGGCGCGACCGCCATTCGGAGTCGAGCCGCTCGGTCGGCGGGTCGCCTTTGCGTGCGGCTTCTTCCTGGCGAATCTTGATCGTCGTCGCGTCGGGGTTCAGGTGGTTCGACCACGACACATACGGTTCCGGGATGCGCTTGCTCGCGGTCTTCGGCAGTGGCGTCTTCACGCGCGCGTCGAAGCCGGTGCGGAGGTAGTCGCCGTAAGCGGCGCGCTCCTTCGCTGTCGGTTTGCGGGTCAGCACTTTCAAGAAGAGTTCGTCCAGTAGCTCATCAACCGACTTCGCGGAGAGCGCGAGTTGGGTGGTCGCGTGTTCGTCGCTGAGGCGCGTGAGCCACAACCCGACCGGGCCGTTCTGGAGGATCGCGGGCTGAAGCACGTTGGTCAGGTTCGCGCGCGTCGTGATCGCGTCCTGGCGCGAGCCGCGCCAGCCGAATGCTTCGAGTACGTCGCATACCATTTGGATTCGCGGCAGCGACAGACTCGGCCTGTCGCGCTCGTTCGAGGTACTCGTGAGCATCCACGAGCGCCGCGGTTTGCCGAGCGTGAGCGAACTATTCATGTCGCGCACGCCGTCCACGTCCAGACTGGCTTCTTCGACGCGAAACGGTGCGCCGGTCGCGCTGAACATCGAATCGACGATCTGCTCGGCCGTGAGCCGTCGGCGGGCCGGGGCCGTGAACAACACCGGGATGTCCTTCAGTGCGGGATCGGCGGCGCGCTGGTACGCGTGCGAGTTGAACACCAACCGCGACAGGTGTTTCACGTCATAGCCGCCGCGAACGAACTCGCGCGAAAGCCAGCGCAACAACTCCGGGTGCGACGGCTTCCCGCGTTCCCAGTCTTCCGCGGGTTCCACGATGCCGCGACCCATCAACCGCTTCCACACGCGGTTCGTCATCACTTGCGCGAACCGCTCGTTCTGCGGTGCGGTGAGCAGTGCCGCGAGCCGGTCGCGTGCGTCCTCCGGGTACTCCGCGAGTTGCTTGCCCAACTCTTCGGATGCGAAGCGCGCGAACGGCCACTTCGCTTCCACCTCCGTGCCGGGCTTCAGCGTCACCGCGATGAGCGGCTTGCGGCCACCCTCGTGAACCTTGTCCAGCGGCACGCTGCTCGTCACGGGAAGCTTCACCGATTTCGCACCGAGCATCGCGGCCAACTCGAACAAGTCTCGCTGTAACGACGCGTGGGCGGGCGCGTCGTGACAGCGCGCGCACTTCATCTCAACACCCAGGAACGCCGCCGCGACGACGGTGCCTTTCATCGCCATCGGTACGTCGTTCTGTGACGCGACCCCGAACCCGGCCGGACCGCCGAACCTGGCGCTGCCCTTCATGCGGAGCAACTCCGTCACGAACAGATCCATCGGCTTGTTGTCGCGGAACGATTCGTAGAGCCACCACCGGAACGGCCCGGTGTTGTTGAGCGTCGGGTTGATGATGTTCGGGTTCTCGGCCAACACGTCGAGCCAGTAGCCCATCCAGTGATCCGCCCATCGCGGATCGGCGAGCAACCGGTCGATGACATTCGCCCGCTTGTTCGGCGCGGTGTCCGCGAGGAACTGGCGAATCTCTTCTGGTGTTGGTACCACGCCGACCGTGTCGAGCGTGACCCGGCGCAGGAACGTGAGGTCATTGCTAAGCGGCGTGAGGGTGGTGTGATCCGCGTTGAGGTCGGGCCAGCGTGCGCCTTCGGCGATCCACGTTTCGAGAATCGTGATTTCGCCTGCGGTGAGTTTGTCGCCTTTCGGCGGCATCGCGCCGGCGCCGTCAGCCTTCACTCGCGTCAGTAGCGGGCTGTTTGCAGGCTTGCCCGGTGTGATCGCGGGGCCGTCGTCCTTGCCACCGGCGAGTGAACCGGCGCGGTCGTCCAATCGCAAGTTCCCCTTCGGCTTCTCCCCGGTGTGACAGCTTGAACACTTCGCTTCGAGGATCGGCTGCACCTGTTTGTAGAAGTCAACCGCGCCCGCGGGCGCCGCGGCCTGCTGCTTCACGACCGCGAGCTTCGCGCCGAGGAAGTGGTCGATCGCGTTGTTCGCGGGCATCCCCTTTGGCAACTCCGGGAACTTCTCCGCAGGCGTTGAATCGAGCCACTTCATCGCGGCCACGCGGCGAGTCCTCCAGTACGCTTCGTGTTCCTTGCGCTTCGCTTCACGTGCCGCGGCGTTCGTCTTGTCGAGATGCGAGGCGCGTTCGGCTTCGTAAGCGTTCCAGCCCGCGTCTGTGTACGGGACCACGCGCGTGCCGGGGGTGAGCAGGTGCCACGCTTCGCTCCCCGCGAACGACACGGCGACCACCGTTTCGCCGAGTTCCGGCCGGCGCTTGTTGTTGCCGAGGTAGTTGCCGACAATCGTTTCCATTACGACGACGTGTTCGCCACCTTTCGACTCGAACGCGATCCACAATTCACGGTTGCCCGGCGGCGCAAAGCGGAAGTCCGGTGCGAGGTTCAGGTACTTGTCGGCCTTCGCGATGGTGCCGTGTCCGCTGCTGTCGGTCGGCGGGAATGAGGTCGAGAGCACCAACTTGTCATCGAAGTAGAGGCGTGCCGCGCCGCGCCCGCGCAGAAGGATGCGGTGCTTGCCAGCGGGGAGGTTCACGACGGCCGCGGCGCGGAGCAGAAAGGGGTTCGCACGGTCGCCACGCACCCCGGTATCGACGTACTTGTGCGGCACCTCGAAAAACCCGAAGGCGTCTTCGCGGTAGCTCTCGGTCGGTTGTGGCGGCTGTTCCGGCCACGCGTTGCGGGCCGGCAAACCCTCTTCGCAAAGTTGCACCAACACTTCGCCTTTCGGCAAGTCAGCGCGCTTCACGACCGGTGGAGGCGGGAGGAACTGATAGCGGTTCTTCAACATGTCGTCGGAGATCGCCGCGCGCCAGATCGTGACGTTATCGAGCGATCCGCGAAAAGAGTTACCTACACCGCCGCCGTTCCCGGCTCCGATTACCAGATCGTCCGCGTCAGTCGCCGGGGCGCGCGTTGTGGCGCCGCCTTCGTCCCAGGCGCCCATCTGGGAAACTCCGTCGATGTATCCGCGAACGCTGTCCGGCTTGCCGAACGTGTACACCACAGCGACGTGGTGCCACCCGCCCCCGGTGAATCCCTTCGATGTCGTCCACCGGTGCCATTCGGCCGGTTTGTCCTTCGCGGGTTCGCTCGCGAACAGGAACGAAACCTTTGCTTCGCCCTTTTCGCCCTTGAGCCGCAGCGCGTAGTTCTGATTCTTCTCAGGAAACCCGGCCTTACGGTTGCGGCCTTTCCCCACGATGTAGGAATAGCTCCCGTCCTTCAGCTCCGTCACCTTCACCCAGGCTTCAATCGTGATCGAATCGTTCAGCCCGAATCGCAAGTTCGCTTTCGGCGTGTCGGCTTCGCGCACGGTGACGCTCGTGTTCGCGGCGCTAAACGTCATCGCGGTGTTGGTCGCGCCGAAGCTCGGGTAAGTAGGCGGGCGTGGGCCGGCTTCGAGGAACTTCACGGACGCTTTCGGCACGCCGGGTTCGTCGGCCGCATTGAACATCCACACCGCGACCGGTGATTCCGTCGGCGTGGTGTCGTTCTGCGCGAACGAGAGTGACGAGATGACGAGTACGCCCGTGAAGGCGACCAGAACGCGAACCATGCGCGAACCCGTGTGTGAGTGCGGAGTGCTATTCACGATTGTACCCGATTCGATGCCGAAGCTAACCGGGTTCCTTTCGGAGTTCGGCGCCTGTGGGCGTAAGCCCCAGGCACGAGTCTACTCCATTCGCGCCAGAAGCAACTCCGCGGCCTCCTTCACCCAGCCGCTGTGCCAGTCGTGTTTCCGCTGCGGACCGTCGCGGTATTCATGCCTAATCTTCAGTTTCTCCATCAGTTCGTGCGCCTTCTGGTGCTCGCCGCGGAAGCCGCCGTAACCGGTGAGGATCAGGCGAGTCTCCTTCTGCAACTTCGCCGCGCGGTCTTCGAGTAACTTGGTAACGCGATAGCCTGCGAAATTGTCGTCGGTGCCGAAAATGTCGCCGCTGCCGTACTTGCCGGGCTTGTCCATCATCATTGGCGCGTCCCACGCTGCGGCCTTCCCGAACACGTCCGAGTGCCGCAATAGTAAGCTGTACGCGCCCCAACCGGACTTGCTGAACCCCATGAGTAACCGCCCGTCGGGCGCGGCCTTCACCGGGTACGTCTTCTCCACGAACGGCACCACGACCTTCACAAAGTACGTCTCCTGGCGCACATCCTTATTGGTCGGGTGGTCGGCGTACCACGGCAACTGTGAGAACGTCGGCGCGACGAATACCGCCTTGAGCGTGTTCTGCAGGTCGAGCTTCTTGACCTCCTTCAGTCCGTCGCCGTAGCGGCTCTCGGTGCTCGCCTCGACCGGTAGCACGTATACAACCGGGTACGACTTGACCTTGTCCAACTTCTCGGGTACCAGCACGCGAACCAGCGTCGTGCCCGCCTGATATGGCGACTTGATTTCATGGACGAGAAACCCGTTGTCGTCTTTCTTCGCATCGGAGATAGTGGGCGCATCAGTCGGTTGAGCGAGCGCCGCGCCGAGCAAGAGACAGAGTGCCACAATCGTTACCCTCAAAGGTGCTGTTCTCGGCAACGTATAGCGTTGGACCCGTAGGGGCCATTCCTCCGAACCCAGAGACGTTCACGTGCGGCTGTTGTTCGTGTGCGCTCGGAACCGGTTGCGCAGTCCGACCGCGGAAGCGGTGTTCGCGGTGCCGGGCGTGGAAACCGAGTCCGCGGGTGTCGCGCCCGACGCCGAGAACCCGGTTACACCGGAGTTGCTCGCGTGGGCAGAAGTGGTTCTCGTGATGGAGCCCGCACACCGGGCGAAGCTCACGAAAGCGTTCCCGTCCGCGCTCCGCGGCAAGCGGATCGTGTGCCTCGACATCCCCGACGTATTCACCTACATGGACCCCGAACTGATACAGCGACTCTGGGACGAATGGCACTTCCGTGCGGAGAGACTATCACCCAGAAGGTTTTGCGTCAGGTGCCCTGTTTTCTGTCGCAGCGACCAACGCGGCTCGTCCGGTCGCACGTGGCCGCGTCATCAGAGGGTAGATCTTCGGCCGCCGTTTGACTTCTC
>CAMDQN010000044.1 GCA_945905925.1 Singulisphaera sp. GP187 | reverse complement strand
GAAAGTGCCAGGTGTCCTTGAGAAATTTGGCTCTTCAAGTGCCGAGGAGTCCGAAATACCAACGGTGGCAAGTCGCTTCAAGACAAGGAGTTATTACAATCTGATAGAGTGCCAATCATCATCGCGCGCAAACCGTGTCGTACACCCTCTGGGGGCGCATCGCTCGATTCCCCCTTGTGCAACGTGTTCGCACGTGCGAGACTCAAACAAATCCCATGTGATGCCTGGCCACTACTGTCGCCGAACGGGACTGTGCCACCGCCGACTCCCTGCCCACTGCCGATCAGACAGATTGCCCGTCTGGAACTACCAGGATCGCCAGCCCTGTCGCCGAGAGGTCGGACAATGCGCTCCCTCCGCTACCTACCGATCGTGTGCCTGCTTCTGCTCTGCGGTTGCGGCGGCGGACGCGGGCTTGTGCCCGTTTCCGGGACTGTCCGCTACAATGGGAAACCTCTGCCCAACGTTTACGTGTCGTTCTCACCGGACGACCCAGGAATCCGCGCCGCGACCGGGACCGCCGACGGTACTGGGCGATACCAACTCACCACGTTCCAGGCCAACGACGGGGTGCGTCCGGGGAAGTATCGCGTGGCTGTCCGGTACGAGTCGGAGCCGGAGGGACCGCGCCTCGCGGCCGACGACATCAACTACAAGCGGGGAAAGTTGATCACCCCACTGAAGTACACCGACCCGGAGAAATCCGGGCTGACCGCCGAGGTGGTCGCCGGCAAGGATAACGTGTTCGACTTCGACCTGACCGACTGACCGACCCACCGACGTTCCGCACGCCAACCGGTTTTTGTACCTGATCTCTCCCGCAGGTCTCATTTCTTGGAGGCTACCGATGCGCCGCCGTGGGTTCACTCTCATTGAGTTACTGGTTGTCATTGCCATCATCGCGATCTTGATCGGGTTGTTGCTGCCGGCGGTTCAGAAAGTCCGCGAGGCCGCCGCCCGGCTGAAGTGTCAGAACAACATGAAGCAACTCGGTCTCGCCATGCACTCCTACCACGGCGCGTACCAGGCGTTCCCCAACACCCAGTTCTCGATTGGCTGCCAGACCGACTGGCCCAACTGGGGCTGGATCCCGCGCCTGCTGCCATACATCGAGCAGGAGAACCTTGCCCGGATCATCAACCTCGACGACAGTTTCTCCTGCGCCAGCCAGTTGCCGGTGCGGCAGGCGGTCATCAACCTGCTGATCTGCCCTTCCGATCCCAAAGCCGGGACGAACAAAACCTACGCGGACTGGCCGGGCGCCAGCCAACCCGGTGTCTATTGCGGGGCGCAGTGGGGGAAACCCTGTAGCAGCGGCCCGAACTCCCCGGACTTCCCGGTGGCGGGCAACGACCGGTGCTTCGCCCAGAGTTCGAGCTACTGGGGTTCGTACGGCGACGGGTACTCGGACAGCACGGGAAACCCCTATCTGGGTCAGGGACCTTACGACGGCTGCGACCTCTACACATCGAACGGGTCGTGGCAGCGGTATCAGAATGGTGGCGACCCGCTGGCTACGGACGGGGGCCCGATGCCCACCGCGTATCTCGGGGGCGACGCCGCGGGGAAAGGCGGAAGGGGCTTCTTTGCCCCGTCGCCCTGCAACGCCAAGGCGGCCAAGATCACCACCGACAGCGTCACCGACGGGCTAACGAACACGATTATGATCGGCCACCAGGTTTCTAACGCAGCCGGGTCGAAGGCCGGTTGGTATCAGGGCATGTCGATTGCTGGCACGTCGATCCCACCGAACTTCCTCCGCGACTGCATGAAAGTCGGGGACAACCTCAACTGGTCTACCAACACACAGTGCCGGCCGGCGACGTGCGGCGGGTCGTGGCGGACTCGCGGGTTCAACAGCCACCACAAGGGCGGCATCCTCGTCACGATGGGCGACGGGTCCGTCCGGTTCCTCACCGAGGACATCGCCCAGATCGCGTACAACGGCCTCGGTAGCCGGGCCGGCGGCGAAATCAACCCGTAGCTGACCAGACGCGGGCCGGAATGCCGCCGGCCCGCGTCCGGTCCCGCCACGCCCACTCACAACACTTCCTATCTTCGCGCGGTGCGTCCGGAACCAATTCGGCTCGCGGAAGCAGGATTAGCGCCAACACGCGACGGTCGCGGGTACTTACAATGACATCATGAATGCCATTCTGATCGCCGGGGCCGCGCTCGTCGGGCTGCCCATTCTGTTACACCTCATCATGAAGCAGGAGCCGAAAAGGCTCACATTCCCGGCGTTCCGATTCCTCAAGCAGAAGCTCAAAACCAACCAGCGCAAACTGCGACTGCGGCACTTCATCCTGCTTGCACTGCGAATGCTAATCATCGCGCTGTTCTGCCTCACGCTCTACCAACCCACGTTCAAGAGCGATCGGTTGAACATCAGTGGCGAACAACCGGTCGCTGCGGTCATCATCATCGATACCAGCCCGAGCATGGGCTACATGGCCAACGACAAGTCACGGCTCGAAGAGGCCAAGTTGCGCGCCCTCGAACTGCTCAAAGAGTTGCCCGAGAAGTCGCCGGTCGCGGTGATCGACACGAGCGACCTTAATGCGGTCTGGCTGCCGGACACGGCCGCATCGCGCCGGCGCATCGAGGAATTGAAGGAGACTCGCGGCGGAAACCAGAACGTCAGTTCCGCGGTCGCGGCGGCATACCATCTTCTCGCGAAGGTCGAGCAGGAGACGGAATCGCCGGAACCGCTTCAGAAGCTAGTCGCGGTGTTCACCGACCGCACGGTCGCGTCGTGGGACGCGAGCCGCACCGACGACCTCAGGAAGCTCCGCGACATCATCCCCGAGCCGAAGCCGATTCACGTGGTTTTCGACTTCGGCGCGGATCAGCCCACAGACGTCGCGATCCTTTCCATCGAGATGAAGCCGCAGGTGGTCGCGGCAAATCAAATCGCGAGCGTGGTGGTTACGGTCGGGTCAGTCGGCGCAGCAAACGAGAGCGTGGAAGCAACCGCGATCGCGCGACCCGCGGGCGTCACCAAAGCCGACAGCGCCATCAACAAAGTTGTGACGGTGCGCAACGGCCAGACGGAGAAGGTGACGTTCGAGTTCCGCGACCTCAAGCCGGGGCTGAACCAGTGGGAATTCAACCTCAAGGCGTCGGATAACCTCCAGTTCGACAACACGCGATTCCTCACGTTCAAGGTGGGCGCTGCGCGGCGAATTCTCACGATCACGGATGACAAGAAAGGTGCCGCGTTCTGGCAGGTGGCGCACCTCGTGAAGGGTGAGTTCGATTGCCTCGTAGTCACGCCCGAGCAGATCAAGGTCGGCGGCGGAAGCACGCAGGTGGAGTACGTCGCGGACCCGAAGAAGCCGAACGAGTTGACGACCGACGACATTCGCAACTTCGAGGCGGTGTGTCTGCTCGCGGTGAGCAACCCCAATCAAGCGGGCAGTCCGCTCTGGGACAAACTGCGTCCGTACCTCCAAACCGGCGGGAAGCTCATCGTGATGCCGGGACGCGACGGCTGGACCGACCCCGCCGGCTACAACGACGTCGCGTCGGACATCATGCCGGCCCGGTTAGGGAAGGTAATCGACACGAAGAAAATCGACCCGCCCCCGCCGCCACAGAAAGCAACGAGTTGGGACGAACCGCGAGACGGCAAGAACGGCGTGACCCTGGCGCTCGACGCCACTTCGCTGAAGCACCCGATGCTGAAGCCGATCGAGGACTGGCGGCAGCAGAAGACCGACAAGGTAGACGTGCTCGCGAACCCGCGCCGGGCGACGAAATACTGGGAGGTAACGCCGGACCCACTCGCAACGGTGGTGGTCCGCTACAGCGACTCGGATAAGCCCGAATCGCGTCGCCCGGCGATTCTGGAGCGCCCGGTACTCGACCCGAAGGACAGCAACAAGCCGAAGGGAAAAGTGATTCTGCTGACGACGCGAATGGACGTGACGGCCGACAAGGACGAGTGGAACGACTACTGGGAGCAGCTCGATTCGAGTTGGTTCGTGGCGTTCCCATACTTGCTCGTGCGCTACCTCGCGGGCGATACGGCCGACGCGAACTTCAACATCCCGACCGGCGCGCCGGTGACGGTCCCGTTGCCGCGTGGGAAGCTAACGCGCGAGGGCGTGGTGGTCTTCGACGGCCCCGGCATCGCGGGCAACGACGCGATCATCAAGCCGGGCGAGAAGCAAACCGAGATCCGGCTCGGCCCACCGAAAACGAACGCTGCGGGGAACTTCGCGCTCTCCGTTCAGCAGGGCGAGAATGTGGTGTGGAAGGACGGCTTCAGCACCAACGTGCCACCGGACGAAAGCAATCTGGACAAGGTGCCACTGGAAGCGGTGGAAGAGTTGGTGGGCGAAGGTCGCGTAATCCCGGTGACGAAGAACGTGACACTCCGCGACCTGCTGAGCGTGTCGTTGGGGCAACCGATCGACCTGTTCCCGTGGTTGCTGATCGCGGTGCTCGGTACGCTGGTCGCCGAAGGGTTCATCGCCAACCGTTTCTACCGCCGCGCGAAGTGACGCGAGAAATACAGACCGTAACGGCGACAGTGCCGGCATTTTCGTTTCCGCGATTCTCGCTCTGTGGCACAATACACGCACCTCCGACTCACTTGTCCCAGAGCGCATCGATGCGATCTCCAGTACTTGTTGCGGCCGTTTGCGTGCTGCTCGGTTCGGTCGCGCTGTCGTTCACCGCCGGGGCGGTACCGCCAGAAGTTCCCCCCGCGACCGCGAAGGTGGACTACAACCGCGACGTGCGACCGATCCTCGCGGACAACTGCTTCGCGTGCCACGGACCAGACGAGAAAACGCGCAAAGCAAAACTCCGCCTCGACACCAAAGACGGGTTGCTGAGTGGATCGATCGTCGCGGGGAAACCGGCACAGAGCGAACTCATCGCGCGCATCAGCGCGGCCGGCGAAGCCGGGCACATGCCGCCGCCGAAGAGCGGGAAGAAGCTGAACGCGGCGCAGATCGCGACGCTCAAGAAGTGGGTTGAACAAGGTGCGACGTGGTCCGCGCACTGGTCGTTCGCGGCTCCGGTTCGTGCGAACGCGCCCGCGGTGAAAACGCCGGGGCGGGTTCGCAATCCGATCGACGCGTTTGTTCTCGCGCGGCTCGAATCGGAAGGATTGAAACCCGCGCCGGAGACCGACAAAGCCACACTAATCCGCCGACTCTCGCTCGACCTCACCGGGTTGCCGCCGACACCTAAGGAAGTCGAAGACTTCGTCAAAGACGACGCACCGAATGCTTACGAAAAGGTGATCGACCGCTTGCTCGCATCGCCACATTACGGCGAACGGATGGCGATGAACTGGCTCGACGGTGCCCGCTACGCGGACTCGAACGGCTATCAGGCCGACTACGAACGCTACATGTGGCGCTGGCGCGATTGGGTCATCGACGCGTTCAACAGCAACATGCCGTTCGATCAGTTCACGGTTGAGCAAATTGCCGGCGACATGCTTCCGAACGCGACCACTTCACAGAAGCTCGCGACTGGGTTCAACCGCAATCACCGGATCAACACAGAGGGCGGCATCATCCCGGAGGAGTGGCGCGTCGAAACGGTAGTCGATCGCGTGGACACCACGTTTTCGGTGTGGCTCGGCCTGACGATGGGCTGCTGCCGCTGTCACGATCACAAGTACGACCCGGTCACGCAGAAGGAGTTCTACCAGCTCTTCGCGTACTTCAACAACGTGCCGGAATCGGGCGTCGGCGCCGAGCAACCGGTGAACCACCCGCCGCTCATCCGCACACCGCGCCCGCAGGACGAAGCGAGGCTCAGGGAGTTGCAAGCCGCGATCGAAGCGGCGACCAAGAAGGCGCAAGACGCGGACACAGAGCTACCCGCGAAGCTCGCCGCGTGGGAGAAAACCGTCGATACGAAGAAACTCGGCCCGGCGTGGCTGTCCCCGAAGCCGACCGACTTCACTTCGGCGGGCAAGGCGAAACTCGCGCTGCAACCAGATAACTCCGTTCTCGCGACCGGCACGAACCCCACCAACGAAACGTTCAGCGTTACCGTGACGACAGGCTTGAAGCAACTCGCGGCGATTAGGTTCGAGGTATTCCCCGACGATAAACTTGCGGGCAACGGCCCGGGTCGCTCCGTCAACGGCAACATCGTCCTCACGGACGTGAAGGTGAACGTGGACGGCAAGCCCGTGAAGCTCGCGACCGCGTCCGCATCGTTCAGCCAGACCAACTACCCCGTGAAGTCGGCGATCGATAACACTCCTGGTAGCGGGTGGGCGATCTTCCCGAAGGTCGGCGAGCGACACGACGCGGTGTTCGCGTTTGATAAGCCGCTCGCGCTCGATAACGCGGCGAAGGTCACGTTTACTCTCGTGTTCGGCGGCCAGTTCGCACAGCACCACCCCGGGCGGTTCCGCGTTTCCGTCACCGACGCGAAAGCACCGCACGAGCGCGGCGCGATCCCGGTCAACGTCGCTGCCATTCTCGCGGTCTCGACCGACAAGCGGACCCCGGAGCAAACCCGCGAGTTGGTCACGTACTTCCGCGCGAACAATCCTGCCGCGCCGAGCGCGGCCGATCAGGAACTCGCCGCGGCGAATAAAGCGCTCGCGGAGTTCGAGAAGACGTTCCCCACGTCGATGGTGATGGACGAACTGCCCACCCCGCGAGACGCGTTCGTGCTGGTTCGCGGGCTGTACGACAAGAAGGGCGAGAAGGTGACTGCGGGCATTCCGGCCGCGTTCCCGCCGCTACCGAAAGACACACCGAACAACCGGCTCGGCCTCGCAAAGTGGATCGCGTCGAGCGGCAACCCGCTCACGGCCCGCGTCGCGGTGAACCGACTCTGGGAACAACTCTTCGGTGCCGGTCTGGTGCGTTCAACCGAGAACTTCGGCGTGCAGGGCGAACCGCCAACACACCCCGAATTGCTCGACTGGCTGGCAACAGAGTTCGTTCGGCTGAAGTGGGACGTGAAAGCCATTCAGAAGACTATCGTGCTGTCCGCGTCGTATCGGCAATCGTCGCGTGTCACGCCCGAACTGCTCGCGAAAGACCCGGAGAACCTCCTCCTCGCGCGCCAATCGCGGTTCCGACTCCCGGCCGAACTCGTGCGCGATAACGCGCTCACCGTGAGCGGGTTGTTGGTCCGCACGGTCGGCGGTCCGAGCGTGCGCCCGTACATGCCCAAAGGCGTGTGGGACGAAACGAACTTCTACGGCAACCTGCGGAACTACAAGAACGATACCGGCGATGGGCTGTACCGCCGGAGCCTGTACACGATCTGGAAGCGAACCGCGGCGCCGCCGAGCATGATGTTGTTCGACGCACCGGGCCGCGAGGTGTGTACTGTGCGCCGCGGGCGCACCAATACTCCGCTTCAGGCACTCGCGCTCATGAACGAAGTCACGTTCGTGGAGGCATCTCGTGTACTCGCAACGCGTGCCATGAAAGACGGCGGGAAGACACCCGAATCGCGCATCACGCACGCCTATAAACTCGCGCTGGCCCGCACGCCGTCGGATGCGGAACTCAAGGTTCTGAGCGCGGGTTTAGCGAAGCGGATCGAAGCATTCAAAGCAAACCCAGATGCCGCAAAGAAACTCTTGACGCCGGGCGAAACCAAGCCCGACGCGACGCTCGACGTGGCCGAACTCGCGGCCTACACGGTCACCGCGAGCATCATTCTGAACCTGGACGAAGCCATCACCCGCGAGTGACCCTGAGATGCCGTTGTTCCCAGCGCAACAGTTACTCTGGCTTCAAGACCGGTTGAACCGCCGCACGTTCCTGAGCGGGTCGGCCGCGAGCTTGGGCCTCGCTGCGCTCAGTTCACTGATCGGTAGCGCGAGCGGCGCGGAGAAGGCGAAGCCCGCCCTCGGGTTGCCGGGACTTCCGCACCACAAGCCGAAGGCCAAGCGCGTCATCTACCTGTTCCAGTCTGGCGCGCCGTCGCAGATGGATCTCTTCGACCCCAAACCGGGACTGGAGAAGTTTCGCGGGCAAGACCTCCCCGCTTCAATTCGGATGGGTCAGCGGCTCACCGGCATGACCGCGGGACAGGGAAAGCACCCGGTCGCGCCGTCGATCTTCAAGTTCGCGAAGCACGGCCAGAGCGGGCAGCCGTTCTGCGAGTTGTTGCCACAAACGGCGAAGTGGGCAGACAAGATCGCGTTCGTGAAGTCGATGCAAACCAACGCGATCAACCACGACCCGGCGATCACGTTCTTCCAAACTGGGCAGGAAATCGCGGGTCGGCCGAGTATCGGCTCGTGGCTCAGCTACGGCCTCGGCAGCGAAAACCAAGACTTGCCCGCCTACGTCGTGATGACTTCGCAAGGCTCGGGCCGGCCCGCGGATCAGCCGCTGTACGACCGGCTCTGGGGCAGCGGGTTCATTCCCACGAAGCACCAGGGCGTGAAGCTCCGCAATCAAGGCGACCCGGTGCTGTACCTCTCCGACCCGCCGGGAATCGACCGTGGAATGCGCCGCGAAATGCTCGACGAACTCGGCGAACTTAACAAACTGAAACTCGGCAAGACCGGCGATCCTGAGATAGCGACGCGCATCTCACAATACGAGATGGCGTTCAGAATGCAGGCGAGCGTGCCGGAACTCACAGACCTCTCGAAAGAACCGGCAAAGACCCTCGAAGCCTACGGCCCCGATGTGAAGCGGCCCGGCAGCTACGCGTACAACTGCCTGCTCGCGCGAAGGCTCTCCGAGCGCGGCGTGCGGTTCGTGCAACTCTTCCACATGGGCTGGGACCACCACGGCGGGTTGCCGGCGGCGCTTCGCGGACAGTGCCGCGACACGGACCGGCCGACCGCGGCGCTGCTGACCGATCTCGAAGCACGCGGGCTGCTCGACGACACGCTAATCGTCTGGGGCGGCGAGTTCGGGCGCACGGTGTACAGCCAGGGGGCGCTCAGCGCGACCGACTACGGGCGCGACCACCACCCGAAATGCTTCTCGGTGTGGCTCGCGGGCGGCGGCATCAAGGGCGGAGTGAGCCACGGCGAAACCGACGACTACGGCTACAACGTCACGAGAGACCCGGTCCAGGTGCGCGACCTACACGCCACCGTGTTGCACTTGCTCGGAATCGAGCACGAGAAACTGACGTACAAGTTCCAGGGTCTCGACGCCAAACTCACGGGCGTGGAGGCTTCTCGCGTGTTGAAAGAGATCATCGCCTGACGAACCTCACCGGACGTGGGCACTTGCAAAGCAAATCGGCAGGAATAAAACACCAGAAATCCCAGTCATTCGGAATCAATGAGAGGGCGATCACCTCCCGATCTCCGGGACGTTTCACAGGTTCGATGCCTGTCGCGCCCGCTCCGTGAGTCAACCAACCCGTCCTCCGAGTTCTCAATGAAAAACACCTGCCCCAAATGCGACACCGCGTACAACGTGAGCGTCTCGACTATCGGCCGCAAGTTCACGTGCAAGAACTGCAACACACCAGTCGTCGTGACGGATGAGGGGCTGGACTACCAGAACCCACCGACCAAAGCGCCGCCGGCAGCCAAGGCGTCACCGGCCGCGAAGCCGGCAGCCGCGTTCGACTTCGATGCGGGCGGCGGGGACGAGGAAGAAGAACGCAAGCCCGCGAAGCCGGCCAAGGCCGCGAAGCCGGCCAAGCGCCCGCGCGACGAAGACGAGGAGGACCCCGAGGAACTTGCGGATGACGACTTCGACGCCGCGCCGAAGCGCAAGCCGAAGAAGCGCTCCGGCGAGAAGAGTTTGATCAAGGACTTCCTCTTCTTCCGCGAGTTCATTGCGCCGTTGGTCGTCAAGTTTGTCTTCGTACTCGCCCTCGTGGTTATTCTCGTCGTTGCCCTCATCGGCTTCGTCGGCGCGGTGTTGTCGGGGAACATCGGCGCGATCCTCGGCGCGCTCGTTTCTCTGGTCATCGGCGTTCCGCTCATGATGCTCGTGGCTCGCGTCTACGCCGAACTGATCCTCCTCGGCTTCGCGCTCTACGACCGGCTCGGCGAAATCAAGACACTGCTCGAGCAACAGAAGCCACCCGCACCGCCGGCGCCATGATTCTCCGCCCGTGGAGGTTACTGATGTCAGTCACCGAACTGCTCCCCGCGATCCGCGCGCTCCCGAAGGCCGAGCAGGTGCGTCTGTTGCACCTGCTCATCGACGGTGTGACCGAAGATAAGTCTGCCGACGACGGCATCCCGGACGAACTGCGCAAGTCGCTCCCGCCGCCGAACACAGTGATCCCGTACCGGGAGCCGATCACGACCGACGCGGAGGGGTGGCGCGTCATCGAGCAGGCGATCGCCGAGATGAAGAAAACGCCATGAGTACACCCACCCGGTTCCCGTTCCTCCCGCGCCCGGCGGGCAGCGGCTCACTCGATTTGGCCCCGCTGCTGCCCGCGTGCCTGTCGCGAAACGGGGTCGATGTCGATTTGGTCGGCCTGGTCGATTCCGGTTCCTCGTTCTCGATCCTCCCCTTCGATATCGGGGCGCGGTTCGGTCTCCCGTGGAACTCGTTGCCGCACGCATTGACCCTCGGCGGGATCGGTCGCGGAATACCGGCTAAGATGATCGCGCTCCACATGACGTTTGGCCCCATCGGGCCGGTGTCCCAACTGTTCGCGTGGGCGAACTCAAACGACCTGCCCATCGTCTTCGGTCAGGCGACGTTCTTCATGAACTTCGACGTGTTCTTCTTCCGCGCGCAATCGTACTTCGAGATTCAACCGGCCACCGCCGCGACACCATGACTAACCCGTCCGTTGTCGGTATCGACCTGGGAACCACCTTCAGCCTCGCGGCGTTCGTCGAGAACGGGCGCCCCGTTGTCGTGCGTGATGCAACGGGCATCGCGCTCGTGCCGAGTTGTATCTCGTTCCATGAAGACGGCTCCGTGCTCGTTGGGAGCGCCGCGAAGGAGCGGGCACTCTCCGATCCGGAACACACCATCTTCAGCGTGAAGCGGCTCATGGGTCGCACGCTCGCGGACCTGAAGAAAGAACTCGAACTCATCCCGCACCAGATCGTCGAGCGCGAAACCGCTGACGGCCGCAAGGTGCTGCACGTCAAGATCGGCGGGCGCGAGTACACGGCAGAGGAGCTTTCCGCGCTCATTCTGAAAGAAGTCCGCACGCGTGCGGGCAACCCGACGAAGGCAGTCATCACGGTGCCCGCGTACTTCGACGACTCGCAGCGCCAGGCGACGCGCGACGCCGGGCGGATCGCGGGGTTTGACGTACTGCGCATCGTGAACGAACCGACCGCCGCGGCGCTCGCCTACGGACTCGACCGGCGCGGCAGCGGCACGGTCGCGGTGTACGACCTCGGCGGCGGCACATTTGATTGCTCCGCACTCTCGCTAAGCGATGGCGTCTTCAAAGTTCTCGCGACCAACGGCGACACCTATTTGGGCGGCGACGACTTCGACAGATTGCTGATGCAGGTCGCCGCGAAGGAGATGGGAATCGATCTCGCGACGCGCGACGCGGAGTTACTTCAACACCTCCGCGACGCGGCCGAGCGCACAAAGATCGCGTTGAGCACATACGAGAGTGCGACGTTCGCGATCTCAATAACAGGCGGCTTTCGCCCCCCGCTCGCCTACAGTCGCGAAGTCACCCGAACTGAGTTCGAGGAACTGATTAAGCCGCTTATCGACCGCAGTTTGGACCGGTGCAAAGCGGCACTCCGTGACGCCCAACTCAAGCCCGCGCAGGTCGATGAAGTGGTGCTGGTCGGCGGTTCGACGCGCATCCCGTTTGTACGAAAGCGGGTCGGCGAGTTCTTCGGCAAGACGCCACACACCGGCTTGAACCCGGACGAAGTCGTCGCGCTCGGCGCCGCGGTGCAAGCCGACATCCTCACGAGCGGGCGGCGCGACATGCTGCTGCTCGACGTGGTTCCGCTGTCACTCGGCATCGAGACGCTCGGCGGCGTAGTAGACAAGTTGATTCACCGCAACACCACGGTGCCGGCGCGCGCGATGACGCGCTACACAACTGGCGTCGATAACCAAACCGCGATCTTGCTGAACATCTACCAGGGCGAGCGCGAACTCACGAAGGACTGCCGATTCCTCGGCACGTTCAAGTTGTCAGGTATTCCGCCGATGCCGGCTCAGTTCGCTCAGGTGGATGTCACGTTCCTCGTGAACCAGGACGGCATCCTCACCGTGAGCGCAAAGGAATTGCGCAGCGGTGCGCAAGCCCGAGTGACCGTGCAACCGGCGCACGGGCTGACGACCGCTGAAGTCGATCAGCTCGTGAACGACAGCATCGAGAACGCGCAAGAAGACTTCACCGCGCGGCGTCTGATCGAGTTGCGGAACAAGGGCGAGAACGACCTGCGGCACACCGAGAAGGGACTCTCGCAAGCTGGTGACAAGCTCACACAAGCACAGCACGACGCGATTGCCTCCACAGGCGCGGCGCTGCGAACCGCAATGGCTGGGACTGACATTACTGCGCTTCAGGAAGCAGGCATGGCGTTCGCTCGCGCGACGAACCCACTCGCGACGTTGATGATGAACGACGTGCTTCGCAAGCGCTTCGGCGGAAGTGGCGAAGGCGAATTGGACGCAGAGAAGTTGTGAGTCGACGTTCCTACACTCACCTCTCGCGGCTTCGCGAGCGGCTAACAAATAGAGGCTCGCTTATGACGTGGCACGACGCACGCGCGATCGGCGAATCGCTGTTCGATCAGTTCGACACGATCAACCCGCTCACGGTGCGGTTCACGGACCTGCACAAGCATGTGCTGAACCTCGAAGGCTTCTCAGGCAAGCCGAACGAGTCGAACGAGAAACTCCTCGAAGCCATTCAGATGGCGTGGTACGAGGAGTGGGACGATGTGTATGGCAGCGGCAAATGACCGTTACTGCAGGCGTTTCGCTTCCGCCGGAATGCGGTTGTACAGACGCGTCAGTTCTTCGAGTTGCTGAATGGCTTCCCGGCGGAACTGATCAAGCCGGAACCGCCAGCGCCAGTTGCCCGTCGCGGTGCCGGGTTTGTTCATCCGCGCATCGCTGCCCAGGCTCAATACGTCCTGCAGCGGCGCGATCGCGACCGACGCGACCGACGCCCACGCGGCGCGAATCATGTCCCACGCGACATCGCCGATCCCCTTACCTAACGTCAGCGCAAGATAATTGCGGTCGCGCTCGTTGAGCGTGGCGAACCACCCGTGAACGGTATCGTTGTCGTGCGTGCCAGTATAGACCACAGAGTTCGGAACGTGGTTGTGCGGCCAGTGCAGACTCACCGGCCCTTCGAGCGCGAATTGGATCACGCGCATCCCGGGCAGTACGAGCGTATCGCGCAGTTCTTCCACGTCCGGAGTGATCACGCCGAGGTCTTCGGCGATCAGCGGCAACCCGCCGATCGCGGTGCGCAATCGCTCGAACAGTTTCAGACCAGGACCGTCGACCCACATCCCGACACGCGCGGTGAGTTCCGTCGCGGGGATGTGCCACGCTTGACAGAAGCCGCGGAAGTGGTCGAGCCGGATCAGATCGACTTGCTTGAGTTGACGAAGCACGCGAGCGCACCACCACGAATACCCGGTCGCCGCCATGCGATCCCAGTCGTAAATCGGGTTGCCCCAGTGCTGCCCGTCCTTCGCGAAGTAGTCTGGGGGCACGCCCGCGACGACGATCGGCTTGCGGTCCGGGTCGAGCAGAAATTCTTCGGGGTGCATCCACACGTCGGACGAATCGAGCGCTACGAAGATCGGCGAGTCACCGATGATCTTAACGCCGCGATCGGCCGCGAACTTCTTCAGTTCGCCCCACTGCTTGTCGAACAGGAACTGCCCGAACTTGTGAAGCAAAACTTCGCCCGCGAGTTGCTTCTCCATTTCCGCGAGCGCGATCGGGTTCCGTCGGAGCAGGTCCGGCGGCCACGCGAGCAGGCCCGTGTTACCGAGCGATTCGCGGATCGCGACGAACAGCGCGAAGCCATCGAGCCACTCGGCTTCGGCGACACAGTAGCTCTCGAAGTCGTGCTTGAGTTGCGGCGCTCTCCCGGCACGAAACCCGTCCCACGCGGCGCGAAGCAACTTCGCCTTGAACGGCGTGACACGATTGTACTCGACGTTGCCGTCTGCGAAGTGTTCATTCGCCCACAGGTCGGCGCTGACCAACCCTCCTTGTTGAAGCAACTCGGGGCTGAGCAAGTTCACGTTCCCTGCGAACGCGGAGAGTGACTGATACGGCGAATCGCTGGCCCCGGTTGGGCCGAGCGGCAGCACCTGCCACCACGACTGTTTCATCGCAACAAGCGTTTCGACCCAGCGGTACGCGATCGGACCGAGATCACCGATCCCGAACGGCCCGGGCAGGCTCGTCGGGTGAAGTAGGATGCCGGACGTTCGCGGGAGTGTGGACGTGGCCATGCGGAAGCCTCGGCGGGGGGTATCTCCATTGGGGTAGCGGAGAGGCCGAACAGAGAGAAGAGGAGCCGCACGAGGAACGCAGAAAAAGGCATGACAAGACAGAAGACTGTGTTTTGAGAACTCTGCTCTTGGGGTTTCTCGGATCGTGCCCTTTTTCTGCGTTCCTCGTGCGGCAAATCTTCTTCGTCACTCCACGCGACAGAACACCGCCTTCAGATAGCGGCCTTCGGGAACGTGCAGGAGGAACGGGTGGTCCGCGCCGGCCCCGGTGATCCTGAACACCTGAATAGTGCGCTGCGCCTGCCACGCGGCCCGTCGGATCGACTCGAGGAAATCGGATTCGCTAACCAGACCAGTACAGGAACACGTGAGCAACACGCCGCCGGGCTTCACCACGTGAAGCGCGAGCCGGTTCATGTCGCAATACTTCTTCAGCGCGGATTCCACGTCCTCACGGTCACGGGTCAGTTTCGCGGGATCGAGGATGACTGTGTCGAATCGCTCACCGTTCGGGATGATGTCGCGTAGCCACGCGAACAGATCGGCTTGCACGTACCGGATCTGCGCGTTGTTCAGCTTCGCGTTCTGCTTTGCCATGTCGAGCGCCTGCTCGTCGAGGTCGAGACCGACCACTTCTGACGCACCGCCGAGCGCCTTCGCGTACACGCCGAAGCCGCCGGTGTTACAGCAGATATCGAGCACGCGCTTGCCACTGCAGAACTCGGAGAGCGACTTTCGGTTATCGCGCTGATCCACAAAGAATCCGGTTTTGTGCTTGCTGCCGGGTGCGACGCGGAACTTCAGCCCGTGTTCGGTGATGATGTCCGGTGGTGGCGGTTCCGGCGGCCGGCAGTCGAACGACTCCTGCTTGCCGACGTGTTCCTCCGCGAAGTAGTAGAATCGCGCCGCGGGGTAATGAATCCTAAGCGCGTCCATGATCGCGGAGCGCTGTTTGAACATCCCCGCGGAGAAGAACTCCAGCACGATCGTGTCGCCGAACCGATCAACGATCAACCCACTCAAGTCGTCGGCTTCTGAGTGGACGAGGCGGTATGCGTTGGTCACTTCGTCCAGCTTCAGCGTATCGCGCCGGAACGCGACCGCCGCGCTGAGTTTCCGCGCGAAGAACTCGGCGTCAACGAGTTCCTCCTGTTTCGTGGTGAGGACGCGAAGCGTGATGCGCGAGTGGCCGTTGTAGAAGCCCCGTGCAACCCACAGCCCGTTCTTGTCGTGAACGTCCACGACGCTGCCTGGCGCGATGCGCGTGTTCGGCTTCTCGACCATCTTTTGGAAGATCCACGGGTGTGACGAGCGCCGCTCGATCTTCAACGTGACCACGGGAATCGGTGCTGTTACGGGGTTCATATAGACATGATACGCACAGCGACCCGTGCGACAGAATGGGACCGCGAAACGGTTCGCGGTCCCATTCTGTCACACGGGATTACGGCTTCTTCGGCTTCGGCTCGTCCTTTCCGTCGTCGGTCCACTGCCGGCCGATGGTGTTCACGTCCTTCGGCAGCGCGACGTTGGGTTTCGCCAGTCCGAACGCTTTCACACGCGCAGCGCTGACCTTCTCCGTGTCCGTCTTGAACTCCTTGTCGCGTTGTTCCACCACCTTCGGGTCGGCTTGACCATCGGCCATCAGCGACCAAATGAGGAGCGGTTCGCCGGTCGGAATCGCGGTCTTGGGATCGGGCCACGTGTGCCACGCCTTCCCCCACGTCTTGATGACGACCTTCATGAACTTCATCTCGTCTTCGGGCGTCATTTCCGGCGCGATGAGACCGCCGCCGAGGACTTCATAAGTGTGCGCGTGCCAGTACTTCTTCTCGTTGTCCGGTAGCTTGCGGTACGCTTCGTCCGAGATGAGGTATTCGACACCGATGAGCCTCGCGTTCTTGCCGGTGCCGTCGAACAGCGTGCATTGAAACACGTCGCCTTCCGCGCCGCCGATGTGCGCGGCGCAGTAGTGCTGGGTGACGAACTGCAGTTTGGGGTTATTCTTGGCCATGTGGATGCCGCAGAAGTGGAAGTGCGGGGCGGACATCGGCCCTTCGCCCTTCCCCGCGTGATCAGCCATCGCCGACGCATCCGCGACCGTACCGCACACCGGTACCGCGCCTAACGTGCCGAGCGCACCTAACCACTCGCGACGGTCCATTGACTGACCTCCTGAGGTGAGAAGTGACCCAAGAGTGAATTTTCGCTATCGGTGTGATAATTAACTGGGCAGGTGTATCCTGTTGCCGCTCGCGGTTTCGCGTGACTTGCGAAACCGCAAACTGCGGGAACCTTAACCCTCGAAGTCCTTCGCGAACGCCTTCGGGTTCAGTTCCTCGCCGGTCGCGAACTTCGTCAGTTCCTTCCAGGTCTTCGTGCGACCCGGCTCGAACACCTTCTTCTTCATGAACTCGCCGACCTTCTTCTCGCCGATGTAGATCGTCGTTTTCGGGTCCGCGTTGAACACGTCCTTCGCCAGCGCGTGATGCACTTGTGAAGCGAACAACTGCCCCATCATGTAATTGTGGTAGTACACCGGGGCGCTGCAAATGTGAATCTTGCTCGCGTAGTCCGGCGCGTTGCGGCCCTTCGGCTTCTTCACCTGTTGGTACTGTTCGACCAGTTCCCACCACAGCTTGTTCAGGTCTTGCTTCGGGTTCTCGTACATGCCCTTCTCGAACCGCAACATCACCTGACACCACCGAGAGAAGATGAGCAGTTGGTTCTGCTGAATCTTCTTCGCGGCGGCGTCGAACTCAGCGGGCATCTCGACCTTCGCGCCCATCTTTTCGAGCCACGCTCGCGACTTGCTGAACCGCTCGAACTGCATCGCGACGCCCTCGGTCGTGAGGATGTGCGCCTCGGCCCGGAGCAGGTACGGCACGGTCTGCGGGATGTTCTTCGACGAGTACACCGCGTGCCCCAACTCGTGGAGCATCGTACCCATCCAGTACTCGTTCGGGACGATGTTCGCGAGTACGCGCACGTCGCCTTCGCGGTCGATGTCGGTGCAGAACGCGTGCGGCGACTTGCCTTTCTTCTCGTAGAGGTCACTGCGCGCGATCACATCATCAATGGGAAGCCCGATGCCGGCGTAGAACGTCGCGCACAACTTCAGCAGATCGGCTTTCGTGTATGGCGTGTCGAGGTTCGCGTCGAAGACCGCGGGCGATTCCTGGAAGAACGGGTCGTGGTAGTGCCACGGCATGAGGTCCGCAGGCTCGACCTTGAGCTTCTTCGCGAGCCGCACGTCGATGTCCGCTTTCGCCTTCGTGAACGGTGCCTTCGTGAGCGTGTCGAGGTCGTCGAACAGTTTGATGAGTTCGGGACCGTCCTGCTCGTTGAGGGTGAGCGTCATCGCGTGGAAGTTCTTGAAGCCGAGTTGCGTGGCGGCCTCGTTACGAAGTTTCACAAGTTCCGTGAGGTCCGCTTCGACCGTGGCCCCGACGCCCTTGCTCGCGCTCCACACCTTTTCGCGGAGTGCGGAATCGGTCGATTCCTTCAGCGTGCTGCGCACCTTGCTATCCGCGACTTCTGCACCGTCCACCTTCGCGCGGAACACGTTGAACGCCTGCTCGACCGCGTTCGCCTTCGATGTGATCTTCAGAAGCAATTCGGGCGCGACCTGTTTTTCAAGGTACTGGAGGTATAGCAGTTGAATCTGGCGCGAAACGCCCGCGTCCTTGATGTCGCCCTTGTCGGCTGTGGTCTTGAGTGCCTTCACGCGGTCGAACATCTTCTTGTCGGAGAGAGCCGAGTCGATCTTGTTCTGCGCCTCTTCCTTTTTCTTGAAGTCCACGTCGGCGCCGGTGGTGTTCGCGTTCCACCACGCGATCCCACTCGCAATTTCGAGCGGGCGCACCTTCGCGACGTGTTCCTTGATAACGGTCGCGGCCTCGTCGTTGGCATCAGCGCCCTGAATCGCATCAGGGATAACGGTCGCGGCCACGGCAGAGCCTCCAGCGATTAGGAATGAACGTCGGTCTTGCATGGTGGTGTTTGGTGTTTGGTGTTTGGTGTTTGGTGTTTCGTGTTTCGTGTTTCGTGGAAGAACTGGAAACATCCGGGGCTGCTTCCAACACGAAACACCAAACACGCTAGGTCGAGTAGACCCATTTTCCGAGTCTGAGCGCGGGGAGCAACAACAAAAGGATGAGCAATCCCGGTAGCCCGGCGAACATCGTCGCGAGTACCGCGTCGAGGAACACCAGTCCGAGGATGCACCGCTTCACAGCTGCTTGCACGTTACGCGGACTGGGGTCGCCGATGGCACGCGACATCGGAAGTCCCACAAGGAAGCCGAACGCAACGAGTAGGTACGGAAACGCGAACGTGCCCAGCCCACTCGCAAGGCGTGCCCGAAGGAGCAGCGCAAGCAGCAGTGACAGCCCGATGACACTCGCCGCGAGCGCCAGGTGTCGCTTGTTACTTCTGCCCTCTTCGGTGCGTGCGAACCACGTCACGCCGACGATGTACACCCCGACGACCGCCGCGAGGTGGATTCGCTTCTCGATGTCGAGTGCCGCTTCGGGAATGAGGGAGAGAGCGAACAGCACGTTCAGGAACCGGCATGCGGCCATCGCGATCGGGCCGATGGGTGTCCGCTTCGCCCCGCCATCGTAGATGAGCACCGCCGCGACGATGCCGAGCGCGTACACGAACGGTTCGTGGTTCCATTCCGCCTGCGCGAGTAAGCCGGCGGTGCCGGCGAGCAGGAGTCCGACCACAATCAGTAGCACGCCGAGGAAAACAGCGCTACCGATGCTCACGCGGCCCGACGGCAGCGGCCGGAACGCCCGCGCCTTTCGATCCTCCGCGAGATCGAAGACGTCGTTCCACACCATGCCCGCGAGGTACAGGCACCCCGATGCGAGCGCCAGTACGGCATACGCCACCCAAAACTGAACCGGTGTGGACGGCAGAATTGCAGCGCCGACGCACGCGCCGATCGCGATGTCCGCGAACGCGGTAAACACGTTCGGGATGCGCAGGAGTTGGGCGAAGGCCAAGAGGCGATCACGGGTCATGCCAACGGTATATCAACCCCGTAGGCTGCTGGACCGGTCGCCGCGGCGTTCCCGCCGAGGTTCGCCAGTTCTTCGACGGTGTTCACATACCGGATGTCGCGGATGCACTCCGCGAGCAAACGACCGTGCGATTCGAGTTTCTCGTTCTCGTCGAGGCCGATGAGGAGCGCGCTGACCGCGAATCCCTGGCGTTTGAGCGTACCGAGCGCGATCGCTGTTTCCGCTGGCACACGCGGCAATACCGCGATCACAGTCGCGTCGCGCGGCATCCGCGATGCCATTTCCAAGGCGAGCTGCGCGAACGTCAATGCGTCGGTGAGTTCGAGCCTCGCGAGTGCTTCGCGGATTTGTTGGAACTGATCGAACCCGCGGCGCGTGTCTACCACCACGGGCCGCATCCGGTCGCTCTCGTCGTTCATCGAGAAGCGGTCGCGGGCCTCGTCGCGGGTCGCGTGGCCTTCGACCTGTGCCTCGGCGGATTCGGCTGCGAGCGACTCTACGCGGATGCGGTCGGCGGCGTCGCGCCCGTTACTCGCGAACCCGACCTGCACGTTCAGCACCGACACTACGTAAGCGAGGCTCGCGGCGGTCGTCACCACGAGTTCGGACCGGTGCGGTTCGCCGCGCTTGTGGTATCCGTCGAGGTGAAAGTCCACGAGGATTGTCGCGCCCGCGAGCGTCGTCGGTTCGTAAATGCGGCAGTGAAGCTGTCCCGTCCGTGCCGTGACCTTCCAGTGAACGCGTTGAAGCGGGTCGCCCATCACGTACTGCCGCACCCCGGCGGTTCGTGTCGGGTCTTCAAATAAGCGATTCTGGAGACGTACTTCGCCGATAGGTCGTTCCGATGCGAAGTTGTATTTCGGCAAGGCAACGACTTTGGGGTATACCATCACGTAAATCGGCTTCCCAATGACGCGGTGGCGCCGGTGCAAGCCGAACACGTCGCCGGTTTCGAGCAGGCTCGGGCCGAGCGGGTAGTACCCGCGCATCAAAAACGTGACCTTGTACTTGATCGTTTTCGTCTGCTTCCCGCGAAGCGTCAGAACGTGAACGCGTTTGCCCTTCACGGTAATCCGCGGCGTGCGGGTCTTCACCGCGAAGTCCGGTAGCAGGTCTTCGACCAGCACCCACGCGATCGGCAGCGCACCGGTGTTCGTAAGCGTGACCACCACTTCGGTACTCTCGCCAACTTCGCGCGGAGCAGAATCGCACGCGCGCGTCGCGTCGAGGTTATGCACCCACCGGCGCGCGAGGAAGCGAGATAATAGGTATACGCCGAGGAGGACGTATCCCGCGAATGCGACCAAGCCCGCCTGGAGCGCGATGGCAGCCCCGATCAACACAACGATAACCACGAACCACTTCATCGGAACCCCGGCGGTGCGGCCTAGTCGTCAAAGTAGTCTTGCTGCGTTGCCTTCATCTTGTCGGTGATCGGTACTCGCGCGTCGTCCACCAGGTCCTTCACCACCGCGGCCGGGGTGCGCTTGCGTAACCGGCTTTCTGGCTTCAGAATCAAGCGGTGCGCCAACACCGGTTGGGCCATCCGCTTGATATCGTCGGGCTGCGCGTAGTCGCGGCCGGTCACCGCGGCAAGCGCCTGTGCGGTTCGGAACAGCGCGATCGACGCACGCGGACTGCCACCCAAAAGCACGTCCTCGTTGTCACGGCTCGCGTGGACCACTTCGAGGATGTACCGTTTCACCTTGTCATCGACGTGGATGCCGCGAACCGCCTCCTGACACGCGATCACATCGTCCGCACTCACCACGGGTTTCAGGTCGTCGATCGGGTGGCCCATCTGCAACCGCGTGAGCATCTTTCCTTCTTCCTCCATGCTCGGATACCCGAGGCTGAGGCGAATCAGAAACCGGTCGAGTTGCGCCTCCGGGAGCGGAAACGTGCCCTCCTGATCTACGGGGTTCTGTGTCGCAATAACCAGAAACGGTGGCTTCAGCACGTAGGTCTGGCCGTCCACGCTAACGCGGCGTTCGCCCATCGCTTCGAGCAGCGCGGCTTGCGTGCGCGGGGTCGCGCGGTTGATTTCGTCCGCGAGCAGCGTTTGGGCGAACACCGGACCGGCTCGGAATTCGAACTCCGCTGTCTTCTGGTTGAAGATGCTCACGCCGGTCACGTCGGTGGGCAGCAAGTCCGGCGTGCATTGGAGCCGCTTGAAGGTACAACCGACGCTGCGCGCGAGGGCACGAGCGAGCATCGTCTTCGCCACACCGGGCACATCTTCGAGGAGGATGTGCCCTTCGGAGAAGTACGCCGCGACCGCGAGCGTGAGCTGCGCGCGCTTCCCGATGATGACTTTTTCGATGTTGGCGATGATGCGGTTGGCGATACCCGACACGTCGGTAGACATACGGCTTTCCAAAGGAACAGGAGTGCGATCAAGATACGGGAAGAACCTCTCCCCAACCCTCCCCAACAACAGGAGGGAGTTTGAAGCAGCGCGCAGTTTCGCGAGTCACACGACGAACCACTCGCGAACTCGCGAGCGGCGAAACCGCCCCCTCCCTTCTTTAAGGGTTGGGTAGGGGGCACGCATCAAAGACGCCGCTCACGGTCCGTGATTCCAGTTTCGCGGGTTCGTTGTTCAGGTAAAATATCGTATGTCGTCCTGTGCCGGAGTTACTGACATGCGCGCCTTTCTGTTGTTGGTTGGTGTGTTTACTCTGCTCGGCTGCAACCGGTCCACTCCGTCGACACCGGGCGGGGCAAACGCGCCCGCAGGGCTGCCTCTCGTGAAGGTGGTGAAGCCGACACAGAAGCCGGTGAAATGGGCGATCGAACAGCCCGCGAGCGTAATGCCGCTCGAAACGACGCCCGTCGTGGCAAAGCTGCCTGGGTACGTGAAGGCCATCGCTCCCGATACTGCGGCAATCAAGGCGAACGTGAAGTTACCTGGCGGCCAGGCACCGGTCATCGACATCGGGAGCGTGGTCGATGTGAACCAACTGCTCGCGACGGTTGACATCCCCGAACTCGCGGCCGAAGCGGTCGAGAAGCAAGCACTCGTCGCGAAGACCAAAGCCGAACTGCGCCAGATGGAACGTGAGCGCGAGGTGGCGGACGCGCAGGTCGTTGCCTCGGAGGAGATGGTGAAGGAAGCGGAAGCCGGCATCGCTCGCACGGACGCGGACATCGCCCGCTGGAAAGCAGAACTCGATCAGGTAAACGCACAGATCACCAGCGGTGTGGCCGACACGCAAACGCGCACGGTCATCACCAAGAACTTCGATTCCGCAAAGGCCGCGAAGACGGAAGCCGTGGCGAAAGTAGCGACCGCAGCAGCCGGGGTGAAGGAAAAGAAGGCACGCCGCGCGCGGGCACAAGCCGATGTGGAGGCCGCGGACGCGCGCGTAAAGGTAGCCGAAGCCGAATTGGAGCGCGTCCGCGTACTGGACACATACACGCAGGTGAAGGCACCGTTCCCCGGTATCGTCACAGCGCGAAACGTACATCCAGGCCACTTCCTGCACTCGGCGGCGAACGGACAGGGCACGATTCTCTTCCACGTGATGCGGGCCGACATCGTACGCGTGTTCGCGGAGATCCCCGAGGTGAACGCCGAGAAGGCCGGCGTGAACACCGCAGCGGTGGTCCGAGTGCCGTCGCTCGGCGGGCGCGAGTATCCGGCCACCGTAACGCGCACGACCGGCATCGTCGATCCCGGCACGCGCACACTACGCGTCGAGATCGACATCGTGAACGCGGACCGCGCGATCAAGCCCGGGCAATACGCAACGGTGCGCATCAACGCGGAAGCCGGCGACGCGACAGTGCTACCTTCCGGGTGCGTGCTGGCTGCCGACGAGACGCATTATGTCTACCTAGTCGAGAGCGGTAAGGCGGTGAAATACCGCGTGCAACTCGGCCGCAGCGACCCAGGCACCGTGCAGGTTCTCGGTCGCCGTAGAGCGACCGGCACCACCGGCGTCTGGGAGCGATTCACGATGACCGAGCAAGTGGTCGAAGGCAATCTGGGCGCACTGTCCGACGGGATCGAAGTCCGAACGGAGTGAGAATGCCGTTACACCTGACCGAAGCGCAACTCAACGAGTCGGTGACGGCGTACATGCGCACCGACTTCGCCGTCCTCGATCCTGAGTGGACCGCGGGCACAGCGCTCGCGCACATGCGCGAGCACCCGCCTCCCGGCCGGATCATCTACTTCTACGTGGTCGATCACAACCTGCGACTCGTCGGGGTCGTGCCCACGCGACGCCTCCTACTCGCCCCACTCGAAGCGCGCATGAAAGACGTTATGATTGCGTCGGTCATCGCGATTCCGACCTCTGCCACGCTGCTCGAAGCGTGCGAGTTCTTCACGATGCACCGGTTGCTCGCGTTCCCGATCGTGGACGAGGCACGGCGGCTCATCGGCGTCATCGACATCGAAGCCTACGCGGAAGAACTGGCCGAAACCAGCGACGATGCGCCCGCCGCCGCGACGTCGCGAGCGACCGACGACGTATTCCAACTGATTGGCGTGCGCCTCACGCGGTCGCAACAGGCTCGCCCGCTGGTCGCGTTCCGCGGCCGGTTTCCGTGGCTGCTGTGCAACGTCGCGGGCGGCACCCTCGCAGCCGTTCTCGTCGAAATCTACCACGTCGAATTGAACTGGCAGCACGCGGTGCTTGCGCTGTTCATCCCGGTGGTGCTCGCGCTCGCGGAGAGCGTCGCAATTCAGTCCGTCACGCTCGCTCTCGAAGCGTTCCGCGAAGCCGGACCGTCGTGGCGCGAGTTGCTCGAGCGACTGCGCCCCGAGGCGACAACAGGCGTGCTGCTCGGTCTCAGCACCGGCCTGCTGGTCAGCGCGATCGCGGCCATCTGGCAGAACCTAGCGGTGCTGTTCTTCATCGTGCTCGGCGGCATCACAATAGGCGTGACGTGTGCGGCCATCGCGGGTTTAGCGGTGCCGCACATCCTGCGGTTGTTGAAGCGAGACCCGCAGGTAGCGGCGGGGCCTATCGCGCTGACGTGCGCGGACGTGGCCGCACTGCTCGCGTACTTCAACCTGGCACGGCTGCTGATACCGTAATTTGCCTCATCGTGGTCCGCCGCTTCGCGCAGGTCTACCCTCCTCGGCTCCCAAGAAGACCGCCGCGCAGCGGCGAACCGCATTTTCGCCGTCCTCCTCACTCCTCCCACTCCCCCAAACTTGAACCAAACACGCGCGATTCGGGCGGTTTGGTTCACGAACTGTTCCGGCCGCGACGATAACACAAACGATTCCGGCGGTTGCCTGCAATCGGTTCGCGTTCGGGAGAGCGGCTATGGTTCGGCGCGGGAAACTCGTGTTCGTCGTCGCCGGGCTGATCCTGGTTGCCACCGGCTGTATGCACGGTGCGCACCACGACTACTTCGGCACGCCCCCGATGCCCACCGGCTCGAACGCGCACATCCAGGTTCCACCGGAAGGCGCAGTTCCGCGCGAACTGGTGAAGATCACCCTCCCGCCCTACGTCATCGAGGCGCCGGACCAACTCCTCATCGAAGTGGTTCAACGGTCCAAGATCCCGAAGACCAACGAGAAGGGGGAGGAAGTGGTGCCAAAGGTCATGATCGATAGCACCGACCGGCTCCCGGTGCAGCCGGTTTCTGGGCCATTCCAGGTGCGGCTCGATGGGTCCGTCGGGCTCGGCTTCTGGGGGTCGGTTCCGGTCTCGGGGCTGACGCTCGATCAGGCCGCCGAAGCCATCCGCGCGCACCTCCTCCAGAATGACCAGTTGAGCAAGTTCAGCACGAGACCCGAAAGCTTGGTCGTGATCGTGGACGTGCTCGCGTACAACAGCAAGCGGTACTACGTCATCACCGACGGCGGCGGCTTCGGCGAGCAGGTGTTCCCTTTCCCCGTCACCGGCAGCGAGACGGTACTCGACGCGATGGCCAACATCAACGGGCTACCGGACGTCGCGAGCAAGCGAAACATCTGGGTCGCGCGCCGGACCCCACACCCGGGCCAGCCGTGGCAGATTCTACCAGTTGACTGGGTCGGAATCACGCAGCACGGGATCACGCACACGAACTACCAGGTGATGCCGGGCGACCGCATCTACGTGAAGGCGCAGCGGCTCGTGATCATCGACCGCACGCTGGCCCGCGTTCTCTCGCCCGTCGAGCGCATCTTCGGCATCACGCTCCTCGGGTCGAGCGCCTACAACCAGATTTCCGGTCGCGGCAACGGCTTCGGCGGCAACAACTGACGGATAGAGACGCGGAGTTCGGAACGCGGCGTAATCGACAGTGACTCGTGAGGACTTCGACATGACGCGATACTTCTTGATGTCGGTCGCGGTACTCGGGACGACCGCGGTCGCTTCAGCCCAGTATCCACAGTACCCGCCGTCGCCGTACTATCTGCCACCAGGCGCAATGTCGAACGGGGGCAACCCGCAAAACCAGCCGCTCAGCCCGTACTTGAACCTGCTGCGCGGCGGGAACCCCGGTGTGAACTACTACTACGGCGTCCGACCGGGCACCGTGGGCGGCGCAGGTCAGGGACTAGGCGCGCCGTTCACTGCGATGGGTGGAAACCGAGCGCCGTTCTTCCCGCAGTTGGCGAACGCGCCGGACCCACTCCAGCCGCGCGAGGTGGGCGCCGGCGACGTACTCCCGCCGGCCGGGCACCCAGTCGTGTTCAACAGCACGGGCGGGTACTTCCCATCGCCGATCGGGAGTCGCGGCACGCCGCGCCCCGGTCTGGCCGGCGTCGGCACTTCGCGCCGTTGATGTTCGTCGATCGAGACTTCGCGCAGGTCCACCGGTCCGGCGCGACGAAACAGCACTCAGCAAGCTCAAGGATGAGGCCATGCGGACAATCATCGGCGTGATCGCGGTGCTGGGTTTGGCCGTGACAGTCGCGGAGGCACAACCGCCACGCGAGCGAGGCGCGGCATTCCGCCCGCCGGAACCGCTGAAACCCAGCGACCTGCCGGCGGTCGCGCGTGGCGCGGCCGACGAGTTCCTGCCGAGCACCCCGGTGACAAAGGCCACCAACCGCGCGCCGGCCGGCGCCGGCCCCGAGTGGCTCACAGGCCCAGACCCAAACGTGCGCCCGGCCGCTGGCAGCGTAACCAAGATCGGCAACGTGCGCCCACTCACACCACCTCCCACGGGCCTTCAATCGAAAGAAGATCCGGGACTCGCGGCGAAAGCGCTCGACAGACTGAAAGGCACCCCGCCTGCGCCCGAGAAGCGCGTGCCGACGCCCGAACAACCGACCGCCGCGACCCCGTTCCGCGGAACGGGCGCGAGCGGCGCGCCCGTCTACGCAGGGCCGCCGGCCTACCGCTGGTACGGGTGGGGCACCGTGACGCCCGGCGCGAACCCGTTCGCGCCGACGGGGCAGTTCCCGAAAGCCTCTGCGAACTGGTACTCGATCACCGGTGCGACGCCGGGCGCCTTCCCAGTACCAGTGATGAACCCGCTGCGCACGCCGCCAGGGACAGAACCGCCAAACTACAGTAGCGCGCCGGTGCCGCAGCCACAGCCGGTCGCGTCCCAGCCGCCGCCACCGTTCCAACCGCGCCCACAGCCGCTCGAACGCCCGGAAACGCTGCGGTTCAACCCACCCGTCGAGTCCAAGTTCGCGCCGCCCGCGTTCACGCCTCCGGCTGTGCCGGTGAACGTGCCGAAGATCACCCCGCCGCCCACCGTGTCCCCAACCGCAGTCGCGCCTGGGGAGCCCGAATCGGTCGCAGTGAAGGAGCTGGCACCAATACCGGTTCTGCCACCACCGGTGCCGGCACCGGTCGTGGCACTTCCGGTGCTCCCGCCAGCCGTACCGCTCCCGACGCCGTCCGTACTCCCATCGGTGGAACCAGCGAAGCCGGTGGGCGCGACCCCGCCGAGTCCGCTCCCGATCTCGGTGACCGATGAGTCGAAGCCCGCGGTACCGAATCGCGTCGAGGTGACGATCGGAGCGCCGAAACGCGAAGCACAGCACTGGCAGACGGCACCCGAACCGACCCAGCGGGCACCGGGGACGTGGGCGCCCGCAGGCGCGCCGCTCCCGGTTCACTCGAACGACGCGACTCCTGCGTGGAAGTCCGGCGCGGCGCCCGTGAAGCCCGTGGTGGCCCGCGCTCAAATTCCCGACGCCGAGCCCGACTCGGTCGCGACGCTCGTTCGCCAAGTGTGCCAGGGCCGCGCCGACGGCGTGGATGTCCGCTGGTCCGGCACAAAGAAGTTGATGGTGTGCTTTGAGGTACGCGCCGCGGCCGAGGCACAGAAGTTGGTCACCGACATCAGCCGCCGACCCGAACTGGCCCCGTACCAAATCGACTTCTGCGTGGTCGTGAAGTGACGATTGCGAACGATCGGCGTCCATCGCCGCGCCACGAATGCCGTTGGCGACTTCGCGGGAACAGCAACGCGCGGCACATGCGAAGCCGCAAGCGGTCGAAGGGAGTAACTACAGGAGAATCAGCATCGTCACCGACATCCACGACGAAACGGCGATCCTCGCGGTGCTGCGCGCCGAGCGCGTGGATGTGATCAAGTCGCTCGGCGACACCTCCGACATGCACGGCAGACGGCAAGACGGAACGGATGTCGCGACGAGATCCTTCGGCAGTACGGGGCGGTCGGAGTGTGGCGCAACCACGACCACGGGCCAGACCGCAACGTGAGCGAAACAACCCGCGAGAAGATCCCCGCCGAAACGCTCGCGTCCATGGCGACGATGCAACCACGACTGGAACTCGACGGCTGCCACTTCTCGCACTTCGACCCGTGGCTGTACCCTGAGAAGGTATAAGATTCGTGGCGCTTCGACGGCCGACCGGAAGACGCGGACCAACTCGCGAAGACCTTCGCTTCGATCCCGCGCCGTACCGCTTTCATGGGACGTGCTGGCGAGCCGCCACGAAAGATGGGAGCGTCGCGTGGGCTGGCGCCACCCCACTCCACTTCGCGCCGGACATGCAGTATCTTGTAGTCATCACACCGGCGTTCAACGCGGTGTTTATTATCTTCGACACCGAGCGATGAGCGCTCAAACTCTGCGAGTTGGCCGCGCACCAGGACGCAACACCATGAAGCTGATACTCGCGATCATCCAACCGTCAAAACTAGACGCGGTAAAGGAAGCGCTAAACAAGGTGGAAGTGTTCCGCCTGACGATCGTGGACGTGCTCGGCTTCGGCCGGCAGAAAGGCCACACGGAAGTGTACCGCGGTCACGAGTTAACCGTGAACATGTTGCGGAAAGTTCAATTGCAGATCGCGGTGAACGAGGACTTCATCGAACCGACGGTGAACGCAATCATGGACGCGGCCCGCACCGGCCCAGAGGGGCGCATCGGCGACGGCAAGATCTTCATTCTGCCGCTCGAAGACTGCATCCGTATCCGCACCGGCGAGCGCGGCCCTGAAGCGATCTGAGGTACGCGATGCTCTGCTACACAATCACGGTGAAGTGCCGGTACTGCCAGTGCCCGTGCCCGAACGTGGTCATCGCAGAGGTCGAACCGCCGCCGGACACGAAAATCAACCTCTACTGTCCGAGCCACGGTGGGCCGATCCCGGTTTTGTTCCGCTACTTCAAGAGAGCGGAAGCGATTCCGCCGGACACGTACCCGATGTACTACCCGCCGAAGCCGGAACCGCCACCGGACCCGAAACGTTCTTGGAATCGGTGGTAGCACTTCTCAAATCGTTGAAGTATCATTCCTTCGCACGAGTCGGGAAATCGCCCGACCGCGACCGCAACTCACATCTGGAAACGTCATGCAACTGGGAATGATTGGGCTGGGCCGGATGGGCGCGAACATGGTCCGCCGATTGGCCAAGGGTGGACACCAGTGCGTTGGGTTCGACTCCTTCCCGAGCGCGGTGGAAGGACTGAAGACGCACGGCATCGACGCGACGACCTCACTCACCGAGTTCGTCGCCAAACTCGCGAAGCCGCGAACCGTTTGGCTCATGGTTCCGGCGGCGGTGGTGGACGCCACCGTTGCCACGCTCGTCCCGCTGCTCAGCGAAGACGACACCATCATCGACGGCGGCAACTCATACTACGTCGATGACATCCGCCGGGCGAAGGAACTCCAGGCGAAGAAGATTCACTACGTCGATGTCGGCACGAGCGGCGGCGTATTCGGCCTCGAACGTGGGTACTGCCTGATGATCGGTGGCGAGGAAGCCGTTGTGAAGCGTCTCGACCCAATCTTCGCGACACTCGCCCCGCCAAAGGAGTCCGCGCCGCCGACGCCGGACCGGACCACCGGCGGCACGGCCGAACATGGCTATCTGCGATGCGGGTCGAGCGGAGCCGGCCACTTCGTCAAGATGGTTCACAACGGCATCGAGTACGGGCTAATGGCTGCCTATGCCGAGGGTCTGAACATCCTCAAGCACGCGGGTGCGGGTCTGCATGCCCGCACTGCCGACGCAGAGACCAGCCCCCTGCGCACGCCGGAGCACTACCAGTTCGACCTGCCCGTCGGGGAGATTGCGGAGTTGTGGCGCCGCGGGAGCGTGGTCGCGTCGTGGCTACTCGACCTGACGGCGCACGCACTGGCGAAGAATGCCGATCTGTCCGACTTCAGTGGTCGTGTGTCGGACTCGGGCGAGGGCCGGTGGACGGCGCTGGCCGCGATCGACGAATCTGTACCGGCCCCGGTACTGACTGCGGCACTGTTCCAGCGGTTCGCGTCCCGCGGCGAGGGCAACTACGCCGACCGCGTACTGTCCGCGATGCGATCCGAATTCGGCGGCCACCACGAGAAGCCCGCCGGTACGTGAGTGAGAAAACAAAGACAGTTCATGCACAGTCGCAGAAACACAAAGAAAACAAGGAAATAGCGTTCATCAAGAACTCTGCTTCTCTTGTCTGCTGTGCTGAGGCTTTGCGTGAACTGTCTGCTCTTCCTCTATCGCATCACCCCAGCGTCCACGGCTTACGGTACACCTTCGTGAGCAGCGCCGATGCTTCCTTGTCGTTGGCGATCGTTTCCGTCTTTGGATCCCACGTGAGCTTGCGCCCGGTTCGGATCGCGATGTTCCCCAGGTGGCACACCGTCGAACTGCGGTGGCCGATCTCCACATCGCAAATCGGCAGTTTCCGCGACTTGATGCACTCGAGCCAGTCCGCGTGGTGGCCCTTCGAGACGTAGAGTTTCGTGTCGCCGGTCGGTAGCTTGTACGGGTCCGCGACCTTCTCACCGTTGAGCGTAACCACGATTGAGCCGCGGTTCACGTGGATCGTCCCCTTCTCACCCTCGAATGTGGTCCCGCCGGGGTTACCCTTCCCGCCCAGCGTGCAGGAGAGCACCACGCCGTTCGCGTAGGTGAACGTCTCCTTCGCGCTCTCTGGCGTCTCGAACCACTTGTCCTTGTTGAATGTCGCGGTCGCCTCAATAGTTGTCGGGCCGCTCTCGTCCATCCCCAATCCCCACTGCGCGATGTCGAGGTGGTGCGCGCCCCAGTTCGTCTGCTGGCCGCCGGAGTAGTCCCAGAAGAACCGGAACAGGTAGTGGACGCGCTTGGCGTTGAATGCGCGCTGCGGCGCCGGCCCGAGCCAACGGTCGTAGTCGAGCGCCGCGGGTGGGTCGGAGTCCATCACCGGCGGGCCGGACCAGTTCGGCCCGGGCAGCCCGACCTTGACCATCTTGACGGTGCCGATCGCGCCGTTGCGCACCAGTTCGCACGCCTGCCTGAACTCCTTGCCGGAACGTTGTTGACTGCCGCACTGCACGATCCGTTTGTATTCGCGCGCGGCCTTCACCATCGCGCGACCCTCGGCCACCACGAGCGTCATCGGCTTCTCGCAGTAAACGTCCTTGCCCGCCTTGCATGCGTCTACGGCCACCAGCGCGTGCCAGTGGTCTGGCGTGCTGCACAGCACCGCGTCGATATCCTTGCTTTCGAGCAGTTTGCGGTAATCGCCGCCAGTCACGAACTTCGCATCGCCCATCTCCTTCGCGGCCGTGGCGAGGTGGCCAGTGTCCACGTCGCACAGCGCGACGACGTTCTTGCGGATCGCCTTCATATTGCCACGACCCTGCCCGCCGAGGCCGACGCACGCGACGCGAACCGTCTCGCTCGGTTTGTCTTCGGCGAGAAGCGCGGCCCGGTAAGTGATCGCGGGCAGGCTGAGGAACACCCCGCCCGCGGCGGAGGCACTAAGGAACGACCGGCGCGTAACCTGCGACATGGCAGCACTCTGGAAGTATGAGAACGAAAACCAACGTAGATAGTGTAGCCAGCCGAAGTCACGCCAGCATCAACTCGACGCGAGTTACTTCGCAGGGCGGAACTCGAACTCCGGATCCTTTCCGTCCACGGTCCAGATGCGACCCGAACACCCATCCGAGTAAGTGAAGGTGAGTGTTAACCCCCCGTTCCCGGCAACCGTGTCGGTGCCGTTCACGATTTGCGCCCGCGCGCCCATCTCGCGCCGGGCGGCATCCCCGCGAAGCACGTTCTCCCCAGTCCACGCGGCGGACGCGCCGGTCACCGCATTGTCGCCCCAGCGGAACGTAGTTTTCTGCGTGTCCGACTCGAACGTGAGCGTCGTGTTGTTCACCGGCTTGTCGGTCGCGCGCTGGGGTCCCGGCGGCAGTTTCGCGACCGGTTCGAACTTGCTCGCCTCGGGCAATTCGTGACGGCCGACCGACTCGCACCCACACCCCGCCAGACCCATCGCGAACATGGTCAGAACCGCCCGCCTCATCACTGCTCCCCCATGCACAGCTTTCGAGAAGTTCGCGCCGACCGATACCGCCGGCGCGCGGCACCTTCAAGTGCGCTCTTGCACGTATTGGCCCCGCCGCTATAGACCCACACCCCACGATCTCAAGGACGGCCCAAGTTGACGCGATTTCGCTACACCGCTCGGCGGTCGAGTTGGCTGCTGTTGGTCGCACTTCTCACTGGGTGCGGCACCACGCGGATGTCCGACAGCCCACGGGCCGCGACCGAGATGCTGCTCGTCTCGCAGGCGGTCGATTATGCCGTCGCGAAGGTGGATTTCACCCCGCTCAGCGGCCAACCGGTGTTCCTCGACACCAACCCGCTCGAAAAGGATGTGGTCGATAAAGGCTACGTCATCAGCCTGGTGCGCCAACAACTACTCGCGCACGGCGCACTACTCCAGGAGGACCGTGGCCGTGCCGTATACGTCGTCGAATTACGCGTCGGCGCAATCGGCACCGACCGGCACAGCGTGATGCTAGGCACGCCCGCGGTTTCGCTCCCGTCAGTGGTGCCGGGCCTGCCCACGAGCATACCTGAAATCGCGCTGGTGAAGAAGAGCGACCAGCGCGGCATCGCGAAGATCGGCGTGTTCGCCTACAACCGTATCACTGGGCGCGCCGTCTGGCAGTCAGGAACGCTCGAAGCGAGCAGCCAAATCAAGGACACCTGGGTGTTTGGTGCCGGACCGTTCACCCGCGGTACGATTCGCCCGCATACCGAAATTGCCGGCGAACCGATCCCCTCGCTCGAGTTACCCACCGAGTTGTTCGGGCAGAAAGGGGAAAAGGTCGAGAAGACACCCGCGCCGACAACGGGCACGACCGGGAAGGAACAGTACTTCCCGCATCACGCAGCCCCGGCTCCACCACTTCCGGTTCCCGCGGCGCTCATGGGCGTGACTGGCGGCGCGATTCTGGCAGATACGCCACTGCTGCGATAACCGCCGGATGCGCCGATGCCCGCGCGCGGTTTTCGCTGGGTTAACCAGCATTCGATAAATTCGGTTCGCGGAAGAATCCGATACGGGATTGTGAAGGAATCGTTCCGTATACCCGTGGCCGCCCGGCGGGGGGACCGTTTTTGTCCTACGGTTGAACGACCCAACCCACTGGCACCACATCGCGGAGCGCCTCCCGGAGGCCACAACATGCAAACGCTCTCACCACTTATCCAGAACGAAGTCGCGCACCCAAACTGGGAGTTGCTACGTCGCCTCGGATGGTCGGTCGCGAACATCTCCGGTGCGTACTGTGTGGCCTGGCGCGGGCGAGACGAGGTGGTGTTCGAGTGGCGCAACGGCAACTGGTATCGGCTCGGCGGAACCGCGCCGGTGGAAGAGGTGTGAGCTGGTCCGCAAAGATGCTGTTGACCGACGCGATGATTCTCGACTAACACTAAGGTTGTCGCTCGCGCCCGTCGTCCGCTCCAACTCGGTCCATCACCCGATTCGATTCAGATCGCACACGCAGGGCCGCACCGAACCGCTCACGGGCACCGCACTTTTGCCGAGGACTAACGCTATGACCGCCGACACCCACGAACCGCAGTCGCCCGAGTCCTACGCGACGTTCTGGGAACCGATCGCACTTGACTCACCTCAGGTGCCCGCGCCCACTCTCACCGGGAGCGATCCCCGCGACGCGTACCAGGACTTCGTCAACGTAACTGAAGACGTGTCCGTAGCACTCCGCGTCGAGCGGGTCTGAGCCACCCGTGGCCGACCGATTCTACACGCCCGACCCTCTTGGGCCTGGTGAGTACGTACTCGAAGGAGCCGAAGCGCACCACCTCGTCGCCGTCCGCCGCAAAGCGGAGGGTGCTGAGGTGGTGTTGTTTAACGGCGACGGCCACGAATATCCCTCACAGGTCCTCAGTGTCGGGAAGAGAACGGTGATACTCACCGTTCTTGCGCCCGTGGCGGTGAATCGCGAACTTCCGTTCCCACTCGTGGTTGGGTCCGCACTTCCGAAGGGCGACCGCGCCGACTTCCTGATCGAAAAACTCACCGAACTCGGTGTGACGCGATTCGTCCCGCTGCTCACAACACGCGCGGTCGTTCAGCCAAAGGCATCCGTGGTCGAGAAATTCCAGCGTGCGGTGATCGAAGCGAGCAAGCAATGCGGGCGGAACCGGTTGATGCACATCGACCCACCGCAGAAGTGGGGTGACTTCGTTTCGCGCACCGATCTTCCGGGCGTGTGTGTGGTACTTCACACCGGTCCCGGTTTGGCGCAGGTGAACGCGAAAGGCGGCACAGTCGGAATTGGCCCCGAAGGCGGCTTCACGGAGCTAGAGGTAGCGGAAGCGGTGACGCACGGGTGGAGCGTCGCGAGTTTGGGGACACGCGTACTCCGAGTGGAGACCGCGGCACTCGCGGTCGCGGCGCTGTTCGGTACACCGTTGTCGAAATGAGATCATTTCGCGGCTTGCGGTGAGTCGTCCAAGCAGTGGCGAAACGAGACCGCGCTTCAGACGAGGATCGTTTCCCCCAATTCTCCTATGAAGAACTCCTGGCCCGCTGCCGACCCGGAACCAACCCGGAGGTCGCGTTGAAGGTGAGAAGGATTGTCGCTGACCACTTTGCCATCGAGTACGAGCGCGTTTATCCTTCGACCCCGTTTCATCGAAGACCTCGGCGCTGAATAGCGCACCGCTTCGCGTTCAGGAATCTAGCCTCCACAGCGCCGAATCAAACGCGGTCGCGTCATTCCGGTGCGATGTAGAGCCACAACTTCGGAGCTTGCTCGGCGCGGCGGTGATTCGGAAACGAGTGCCTCCAGACGCCGTCCGTTCCCGGCGGCGGTTCCGCCTGACCCTCGCGAACGAGCCAGCCCAGTCGAACCTCCGACGGCGACACCGCGGACCACCGCGAGCGGGTCGGCTCGCACCGGGTCGTGATGCCCCAAACCACCTGGGTCTCGCCCCGCTCCGCGAGTGCCAGGTTCGCACCAAACACCGTGGGCCATACATCCCAGTACTCGCCGCTCACGTGCGTACACCGGTGAGCCAGAACTTCGTCGGTGTAGCCCTCCGCGTGCTGGTCGAGCGAGGCCCGCGCTTCGCGGACAGAAGGCCAGCCGTAAACGGTTAGCGGCAACACCGCGACAAGAAACACCGCCACGAAGCCGAGACACCGCTGATAGGTCGGACGGAGGATTTCGAGCGGCGGTCCAAGTGCAGCACCAACCGCAGCAACGTTCAGCAGCATCAACGACGGGAACAGATAGCGGGACGTGTAGCCATTGCTCGCCGCCCAGTCCGTGGTGCCGACGAATGCGAAACTTGCCGCCAGCGCCGCCAGCGCCGCGATCCCGTTCTTCATCCGCCGAACCGCAACCGAACGCGTGACCGGAACGAGCAGCCACACAAGCCCGAAAGCGAGCAGCCCGACCGACAACTCCAGGTTCGTTCCGAAGTGGCGGGAAAGGTCGCGACCGACGCCTTCCCAGCCCGTCATCCACTGTTCCCAGGGAAGGAGCGTGAATTGGGTCACGGGGTAGGGCGACAGGCGATTCAGACCCATCCCCACCGCCGTACCGACGAAAACCAGTCCGATCCCGCGAAGGTAATCCGTTCGGCGGGCTGCGGTCGTCTCTCCGCGACCCGTCAGCACCCACCCGAACAACAGCCACGGGCCGAGATTCATCCCGAGTCCGATGTTCACCCACCCTGCCACGGCGAACATTCCGGTTGCCAACACCCACCGCCGCCACGACCGAACTGGACCGAATGCAGCCCAGAGACCAACACCCGCGCACAGCATCGACGCCGCGTAGGGCTGGCAAGGGTTGAACATGTTGAAGCGGATGTATTCGTTGAACCCAAACAGGAACAGCGCCCACGCCCCGGCCGCGACCGCAGGCCAGCACTTGGGTGCGAGGAGGCGCGCAAAAACACCAAGCGCCACGACCCCCGCGAACACCGACACGCCGAACTGCACCAACAGGTTGGTAAAGGGGTGAACCCATGGCGACGCGAGCAACGGCAGCAACTGACCGTTGCGGTCCGATTCCCAGAAGTACGGTTCCCAGGCATACAGGCTCGCGAGCACGGGAATGAAGCTATCCGCGTGGTGCCCCGCGTGGGTGTCCGACAGATCGACCACGATGGCCGCCGTCGCAGCGGCGAGCGCGAAGAGGCCCACGAACACAAGTCGCGGCTCGAACGGTGTGGGAGGGCTTGGAATCATCGCTGACCGCAGTCCGCGCCGCCCCCGGATGCGAGGAGAAGATAACCCCCGTTGGGATCAGGGAGCGGTTCCAGGGATTGCTCTGTCATTGGTTACTCGGCCGGACAGGTGAATCGGGTCGATCCGTGAGTGTGGTCGCGGTCAGTAGTCCTGCTTCGGCAACTTCAGCAGCGCCTCTTTGAACGCAGTCGCGGTCGGGTAGCGATCGACCGGTTCGCGCGAAATCGACTTGAGCAAGATGTCCGAAAGCCGGTCGTCGATGCTGGGGTCCAGGACTTTCGCCACGCGCGGCGCCTGGTTGAGTCGGCGCCGGAACGTCTCCTCACTCGACGGTGACCGCTCCCACGGCGTCTGACTGGAGAACACTTCGTAAGCCGTCACGCCCAACGCGAACAGATCGACGCGGTGGTCGGTCGTCTTGCGTTTGATAATCTCCGGCGCGAGGATGTCCGACGTGCCGGTGCGGTTCCCGCCGACGCAGAAGGCCGGCGTGTACGGGATCGTCAGGCCAAAGTCGATCAACTTCAGCACCCCGTCCTTGTTCACCATAACGTTGCGGGTGCAGAGGTCGCGGTGGAGCCACTTGTTGTCGTGCATGTACTGAATCGCGTCGCAGAGTTGACTCAGGAAGTTGATACGGTTGCCGTTCAACTGCGCGGAGCGAGTCTCAACCAAATAGTTCAATCCGAGACCATCCACCCACTCCATTACCAAGCACGGTTCGCCGTCGCCGGTGATCCCGTTTTCGAAGGTGCGCACGATATTGTCGTGCTTCAACAGCGCGCAAATTTCGCCTTCGTGCGGCTTCTTCAAGCCGACGAACCGCTCCTCGAACTTCTTGGTTTTGACCTTGTCGAGAATCTTCAGGCAGACGGTGCGGCCGAGTTCGCGGTCGTAGGCGCGATATACCTTCGACATGCTCCCCTGTCCGGTCGGACCGCCCAACTCGAACCGCTTCGCGACGTTGATCCGCTTCAGTCCCTTCTTGGGACTGCCGCCGCTCTTCCCCTTTCCAAACAGAAAGTCGAACAGGCCCACGGCAATCCCCTTCTGGATTCTGGATACTCGTCCACTCGGTTCACGGCCGGGTGTCGCGGTACGGCTGGCGCGCCCGGTAGAGGTCGGCCCGCTTGCGGATCGCGACCACCAGTTCCTTTTGACCGGCCCGGTCGACGGCTTCGGCCGCGCGCTCCGCTGCGACGACCGCCTCATCGAAGCGGCCGGCTTCGGCGTACGCCGCCCCCAAGACATCGAGCGTCATCGGGTCCGGGCGCTCGACACAGGCGCCGGCGAGTTCGGCGAGCCGGTGTGCGGCGGCTCCGTCGCGTTTGGTCGCGTCCGGGTGGGTCGCGAGTGACCACGCCCGCTCGGCCGTTTGGACGACCCACTGCGAGTCGAGTTGGCTGGCCACCCGGGCCTGCCGAATGGCCTCCTCGCGGTCGCCGAGTGCGAGCAGTGCGACCGCGAGCCGGCCGGGGTGGGCCGGGTTCGTTGGGTCGAGGACACTAGCCCGGCGGAACTCCGTAGCGGCTTCCGCCCACCGACGCCGGTCGAGCAGCAGCCCCCCGCGGAAACCCGCCAGCCCCGGGTCGTACGGCGCCCGTTCGATGGCGGCTTCCAGCACCACGATTGCCTCGTCCGTCCGCCCCAGGCCAACGAGCACTTCCGCGTAGTGAGTCCGCAACCAGGGCAGTTCGGAATTGTAGCTCGCTGCGTTCTCGTATCGCGTGACGGCTTCCTCGTTCCGCCCCCGCGCCCGGCTGATGTCGCCGAGCAGTAACCACGCCACCGCCAGATCGGTTTTCCGCTCGCCGGCCAGGGGGAGCGCGGCGAGGGCGGCTGCTTCGGCTTCGTCCAGCCGGTCCCTCCGGGCCAAACTTCGCGCGCGAAAAATTGCGGCCGGGTAGTAACCGGGCGCGAGTTGCAGCGCCCGCTCGAATTCGGGAACGGCCTCCGCGTCCCGCTGGGCCAGTTGGAGCATCGTACCGCGCCAGTAATGCGCGAACCAGTTCTCTTCGGTCACCTCGGCAGCGTGCGACCAGAGCGCCAGCCCATCCCGCCAGTGATCGACCTGCGCTCGGGTGGTGAGGACACCCGCGACTACGGCAACCGCGCACAACCCAACCCCGTAGCGGGAGCCGTTAGGAACACGTGACAGCAGTTCAGCGATCCCCCACACGCCCGCGATCAAGAGACCGATCTGGGGGATGTAGGTGTACCGATCAGCGTAAGCCTGGTCCCCGACTTGAACGAGACCGATTACCGGAACGAGGGTTCCCAGATACCAGAACCAGCCGATCATCAGGTACGGAGCAGGGCGCCGCAAGCGGACGGCGCCCGCGGTAACCGCCCCCAGAATCGCTACGGTCCCGGCGGTCTGCCACCACGGACGGACGGATCGCGGGTGCGGGTAGAAAACGGCCAGATCGACCGGGGCGACGGTCTTTCGCAGATACACGACGTACCCTACGCCCGCACCAGTCACGCGGTCGCTCACCGAGCGGTGCGTCAGGGTTCGCACGGCGCCACCCCGGGTCTGAGCGTGATACGTGACGAACGCCGAACCCACGACGAGTACGAACAGCGGCCACTTCTCACCGACCCGCCGGAACAGCTCGGCCCGCGACCCGACCCGCCCGAGCGGCCACACGTCCAGCAGCACGAGCACGCACGGAAGGGTAACGAGCATCGGCTTGGCGGTCAGCCCAAGCGCGAACACGCCCGCCACTACCGACATCCGCCGCCGCGACGGGCCGGCCACATACCACGCGTAGGCGACCATCGTGAGCACCCAGAACAAGGCGCTGAGAACATCCTTCCGCTCGCTCACCCAGGCAACAGATTCAACCCGCAGTGGGTGAACGGCAAACAAGAGCGCGACGACCGCGGACCGCGACGACGACCCGGTGATGCGAGCTAGGACGACGAACAGCAGAGTGGCCGTGAGGGTGTGAACGAGAACGTTCGTGAGGTGAAATCCGAACGGATCGCGCCCCCAAATGCTCGCGTCGAGTTGTAGCGACAGCCACGTCAGCGGGTGCCAGTTCGCTTCCGTCAGCGTCGTGCAGGCCCACCGCGCCCCAGCAACCGACAGCCCGTCGAGCACGTGCCGGTTCTCGGTCACGTAGCCGGGGTCGTCGTAGAGGATGAAGCCGTGCCCCAGAACCGGGACGTAAGCGATCACGGTGACCACCGCAACCGCGACACAAACGAGCGCGTGCCGCCGCGCCTTTGTAGCGGACGCCGATGTTGCCGGTGTCGGTGCCAGCGCGGGCGGGAGCTTCGTGCTGGTTCTCGATCGCATGGGCGGCTCAGCGAATTTGACAGTAGTCCACGATGCGAGCGACCTCGGTGCGCAAGTCTTTGCGATGAACGATGCGGTCCACGAACCCGTGCTTCAGGAGGAACTCACTGGTCTGGAAGTTCTCAGGAAGTTCCACTCGCACGGTGTTGGTAATCACGCGCCGACCCGCGAAACCCACCATCGCGCCCGGTTCGGCGAGCGTGATGTCGCCCTGCAGCGCCCAACTCGCTGCCACGCCGCCCATCGTCGGGTTCGTCAGGATGCACACGTACAGACCGCCCATCGTGTCGTAGCGCCCGAGCGCCGCCGAGATCTTCGCCATTTGCATCAGAGACAGTATGCCTTCCTGCATCCGGGCGCCACCGCCGGACCCGCTCACGAAGACGAGCGGCAACTTAAACTCCGTGGCGCGCTCCGCGGCGCGCGTCAGTTTCTCGCCGACCACGCTTCCCATGCTACCGGCCATGAACGCGAAGTCGGTGATGCCGAGGACGAGCGGGCGCCCGCGGATGAACCCCTTCCCGGTCACGGCCGCGTCGTTCATCCCGGTCTTCTTCTGCTCCTCGACGAGTCGTTGATGGTACGGGATGCGGTCCACGAAGTTGAGCGGGTCGCACGGCTTGAGGTCCGCGTCCCATTCCTCAAAGGTGCCCTCGTCAAGCAGTTGCGCTATGCGGTCGCGAGCCGGCATGGTGAAGTGGTGATCGCAGTCCGGACACACGTGGTGCCGGGCCACTACTTCCTTCTTGTACACCGTGGTCTTGCAGTTCGTACATCGGATCCACAAGCCTTCCGGTACGCCCCGCTTCGGCTGCTCGGTCGCCATGCGTTCCACCTCGGCTACCTCTCAGCGTTCGTGAGTATCTGAATCCATTACGCCCACCAACGCAAGCGAGTTTGTTCGTTAGCCGCAAGCCGAACGCGAGCACGAACGTCGCGCTCGCCTTCGGCTTGCGGCTAACGAGCACAGTTCACTGTTCGTCGATCTGCGCCAGGCTCTGGAACTTCTTCCCCTCGACGTAGGCGAGGAATGCGCCTCCGCCAGTCGAGACGTGGGTCATTTTCTCGGCGAAGCCGAACTGCTCCGCGGCCTCGGCCGTTTCGCCACCGCCCACCACCGTCACGCCGGCGCTCGCGGCCATCGCCGAAGCGATTTGCTGCGTGCCGCGCGAGAACGCGGTCTGCTCAAACCAGCCGAGCGGCCCGTTCCAGATGATCGTGGCCGCGTCGTGAATCGCGGTTTTGAACTGCTCGATGGTCTTCGGGCCGATGTCCACGCCTTCGAAGCCAGCGGGAATCGCGGCTTCGCACACCTGCGTTTGAAGCAAGTCGTCCGACTTCGCCGCGACGTAGTCCACGGGCAGCGTGATCTTCTTGCCAACATGGACAAGCAGTGGCTTCGCGGCGGCAACTTCCTCGTCACCGATGCGCGTCGAACCGATGTCAACGCCTTGTGCTCTCAGGAACGTGTAGGCCATCTTCCCGCCGATGAGCAGGTGATCGACCTTGTCCAAAAGTGCGCTGATGAACGCCACCTTGTCGGACACCTTCGCGCCGCCCATGATGCCGAGCACCGGCGATTTCGGCTGCGCCATCAATCCGTCGATGATCTCCAATTCGCGCGCGAGTAGGAGCCCGATCGCGCGTGGCTTGCCTGCGGCCTTGAAGAGTGCCGGCACGCCGACCATAGAAGTGTCTTTGTCGTTCTGGCACGTGCCGAACGCCTCATTCACGTACACGTCGCCAAGCGCGGCGAGTTCCGCCGCAAACGCGGCGTCGTTCTTCTGCTCGCGCGGGTCGAATCGCAGGTTTTCGAGCAGGAGTACCCCTCCAGGCTTGAGCGCTGCGACTGCGGCTGTCACCGCCTGGCCGGTCACGTCGTTCGCGGCCTTCGTCACCGACACGCCGAGCAACTCGCCGAACTTCGCGGCGACCCTGTCCAGCGTCAGGTTCTTGCGCTCCTCCGGTGTGGCCTTCTCCGGGCGCCCGAGGTGACTCATCGCGATCACGCTCGCGCCCGCGTCGAGCAGGTGCCGCACGGTCGGGAGCACGGAGCGGATGCGCCGGTCGTTCTTCACGGCCCCAGTCTTCTTGTCGAGCGGGACGTTGAAGTCCACGCGCACGAGAACTTTCTTGCCCTTCAGGTCGCCCAAGTCTGGAATCGTCGCTTTCGGCACTGCTGACCTCACTTGTTCAGATTCGAAATTCGGAACACGAAATCCGATAGACACCCAATGTCCTCGTTTCGAATTTCGCGCTTCGAATTTCGTGCTTACGCGGCTTAGCCGCGAGCGACCATGTACTTGAGCAGGTCCACGCAGCGATTGCTGTAACCCCACTCGTTGTCGTACCACGAGACCAGTTTGAAGAACTTGCTGTTGAGTTCGAGGCCGCTGCCAGCGTCGAAGATGCTCGACGCGGGGTCGTGGATGAAGTCGGAGGACACCACGTCGTCGGAGGTGTACACCATCACGCCCTTGAGGTACGTCTCGCTCGCCTTCTTCATTGCGGCGCAGATGTCTTTGTACGACGTCTCCTTCGCCGTTTTCACCGTGAGGTCCACGACGGACACGGTCGGCGTCGGCACGCGGAACGCCATGCCCGTGAGCTTGCCCTTCACTTCCGGGCACACCAGGCCCACAGCCCGCGCCGCGCCGGTGGTGCTCGGGATGATGTTCACGGCCGCGGCGCGCCCGCCCTTCCAGTCTGTCTTACCGCCTTGCCCGTCCACCGTCTTCTGCGTCGCGGTGTACGCGTGAATGGTCGTCATCAGACCCTCGTCGATGCCGAATCCTTCCTTCAGCAGAACGTGAACCAGCGGCGCGAGGCAGTTGGTGGTGCAGCTCGCGTTCGAGACGATGTTGTGTTTCGCGGAGTCGTACTTGTCGTGGTTCACGCCCATCACGACCGTGATGTCTTCTTCCTTCGCCGGGGCCGAGATGATGACCTTCTTGGCGCCCGCGGTGATGTGCCCCCGTGCCTTCGCGGCATCGGTCCACAGCCCTGTGCTTTCGATCACGTACTCGACGCCCAGATCCTTCCAGGGGATCTGCTCCGGTGTGGCCCGTAGCCCGAGCGACTTGATCTCGTGTCCGTCGATCACCAGCGTGTCGTCCGCGGTGCTGCCCGCGCTCTTCTTGCTCGCCACTTCCGCCTTGAACCGGCCCTGTGTCGAGTCGTACTTGAGCAGGTACGCGAGGTTATCGGCGGGGAGCAGGTCGTTAACTGCGACCACATCAACTTCTTTGCCCAGCAAGCCTTGATCGACCAGCGCGCGGAACACGAGCCGCCCGATCCGCCCGAACCCGTTGATACCGACTTTCACAGCCATCTCGGTCGTCTCCGTTAGCAAATTTGTCCGGCGGAGAGGTGCGGCGAACGAGCCGCGGTGCCGGATAATGCGTTCATTCGATATCCTATGGTTCCAGGCGTGCGATTCCAGTGCCGCGCGTGCCCACGGTCCCTACGCTAAACTCGTCGGAAGAACCTCTCCACCAACCCCTCCCCTAAAGAAGGGAGGGGCTACAAACAGAAGGCGTGTCGCCTTCTTCTCTTACTCCCCCTCTCTGAGGGGGTTGAGGGAGAGGTGCTTCGCGAACGCATCCCTCTTCACACAGGCGGTTTCCCATGTCCAAGGTGGTTCGCGTAGCCGTGACCGGCGCGGCCGGGCGCGTTACGAGCAGCCTCATCGTGCGGTTGGCCTCGGGCGAAGTGTTCGGGCCGGAAACGAAAGTAATTCTACAACTGCTCGAGTTGCCGGTCGCAATGAAGAACCTCGACGGCGCGATGTACGAATTGCAGGACTGCGGGTTCTCCACCCTTAAGGACGTGATCGTCACCGACGACGCGAACGTTGCGTTCAAGGACTGCAACTACGCGCTGCTCGTCGGTGCCGCCCCGCGCGGGCCAGGCGAGCAGCGTAAAGACCTGATCTGCAAGAACGGCCCGATCTTCGTCGGTCAGGGACAGGCGATTGCGAAGAACGCCGCGAGCGACGTCCGTATTCTCGTCGTCGGTAACCCGTGTAACACGAACTGCCTGATCGCGCTGAAGAACGGCAAAGACGTGCCCGCGGACCGGTGGCACGCGATGACGCGCCTCGACCACAACCGCGCCGTGTCCGCGCTCGCGATGAAGGCCAGCGTCACCAACGACGCGGTCACCTGCATGACCATCTGGGGCAACCACTCGAACACGCAGTACCCCGACTTCACCAACGCGAAGATCAACGGCAAGCCGGCGACTAGCGTGATTACAGATCGCGCGTGGCTGGAGGGCACGTTCGTTCCGAACACGCAGGATCGCGGGAAGTTCATCATTGACACGACGAAGGTGTCTTCGTCGTTCTCGGCCGCGAACGGCGCCATCGACCACGTGAAGAGTCTGGTTCGCGGAACCGCCAGCGGCGACTGGACGAGCGCCGCGATCGTCTCGAAAGGCGAGTATGGCGTGCCAGCGGGCTTGGTGTTCGGCTACCCCTGCACCGCGACGGGCGACGGGAACTGGAAGGTCGTGGAGGGCTTGAAGCTCGACGCCTTCGGTCAGGAGAAGTTCAAGAAGTCGCTGGACGAATTGCTGCAGGAGCAGGATGTGGTGAAGGATTTGCTGCCTGGATGATCAGTATTAGCCGCAAGCCGAAGGCAAGCGCGCACGCGATGCAACTTCTCCTCGCACACGGTTTGGGCCGCACGCCAGTGTCGCTGTTCGGCCTGGCGGCCGAGTTGCGGCGCGCGGGGCACCGAACGCGCTTCTTCGGCTACTTCCCACCACTCGAACCAGTCGCGTGGATTGTCCACCGACTCGCGGAACGCCTACGCGCCCTCGCGGCGCGTGGCCAACCGGTCGGCCTCATCGGACACTCCCTCGGTGGACTGCTCCTCAGAAGCGCTCTGGCGAATGTTCCCGAACTTCAGGTTCATCACCTCATCACGCTTGGCACGCCGCATTCTGCCCCGAGGATCGCACGGTTCGTGTGGCGCTGGTTCCCGCCATTCCGCCTCTACTCGCGCGACTGTGGTCGTTTCCTCACCTCGCCCGACGCCCTTGAGAACCTCCCGCCCCCAACTGTACCGTTCACGCTCATCGCGGGGACCGCCGGCCCGTGCGGGCGTTGGAGCCCCTACGGAACGGAACCCAACGACGGGGTCGTCACGGTAACTGAGGCACGACTCCACGGAACCGAACCGGTCTTCGTTCCCGGTCTTCACTCGTTCTTGATGGACACAATTGCTGTGCGCGCGCGAATCTTGGCTATCATGGGGAATAGCGACAGTCGCACTTCATTCCCTGATTCGGAAGTCTAGCCATGCCATCCAACGCGAAGAACGTCCTCGGTGGCCCCTTACAAACGTGCTCCACGAACCCGCTCACTGGGTTCTACCGCGACGGGTGCTGCAACACCGGCGCGGAAGACGAAGGGCTTCATACCATCTGCTGCCAGGTCACGACCGAGTTTCTCGCGCACCAAACGCACATCGGTAATGACCTCAGCACACCGTTCCCGACGTTTGGGTTCCCCGGACTGCGGCCCGGCGACCGGTGGTGCGTGTGTATTACTCGCTGGAAGCAATCGCTCGAAGCCGGGATGGCGTGCCCTGTAGTTCTCGAAGCGACACACATGCACGCGCTGGAGTACGTTGATCTCGAAGACCTACAACGGCACGCCATTAGCCGTGAAAAGAAGGCGTGAGTTCTCACGCAAGCATCGCCACAGTGGTCGGCCCGTTCTACTGCCCGACCACGAGCGGTACGCGTCGTCCTCCAACGACCCGGAAACCGGTGATGCGAGCAAGGCAAAGTTGAACCGCTTCTTCGACGAGTCTGCGACACCGTTCAACACGCGCACTGGCGTGTTGAACAATAGCGTACTGTTCGGTAAATAGGTTTTGGTAGGTGCCGCTTGCCGAGCGGCACCTACCAAAGAACGCGGCCGGGGCAACAGCCCCGGCCGCGTCTCGTTGTAACTCCAACTTCACTTAGCTGACCAGATCCTTGATCCAGTAGGAACCGGTCTTCTCGTTCGGCTTCTCGCCGGCCACGTAGTACGGGCGGCCGAGGTTGTCGCGGACGCTGGCGTTCGTTTCCGGGGTCGGGTCGATCCCGAGACCGCGGTAGATCGTGCCGTACACGTCACTGATCATCGTCGGGTTCTCAGTGGCTGCGGTGCCGTCCTTGTCGGTCGCACCATAGGCGATGCCGCCCTTGATGTTACCGCCACCGACGACCACGCTCCACGCGCGGGGGTAGTGGTCGCGACCACCGTTCTGGTTGATCTTCGGCGTGCGCCCGAAGTCGCCCATCCACACCACAACCGTGTCCTTCAACCGGCCACGCTGATCCAGATCCTTCATCAGGGTGCCCATGCCCTTGTCGAGCACTGGCAGGCGCTGGTTGGCCAGGATGTTGAAGATGCCGTTGTGGTTGTCCCAACCACCGAGCGACACCTCGACGCAGGCGACACCGGCTTCGACCAATTTGCGGGCCAGGAGACAGCCCTTACCGAAGTTGTTGGCGCCCGTGCCGGCCGCACCGTACTCCTCCATCAACTTCTGGTCGATCGGCTTGCCGTCGAGTTCGTTCTTCAGTTCGAACACTTCCTTGCGGCGGGAAACCACAAGGCTCAGCGCCTTGTCGTACACTTCCTTGTGGGCCTGGGCGGCGTCCATCACGGGCTTCTTGTCGGAACCGGTCTGGACGAGGCCACCTTCGAGGCGATCGAAAATCGCGGCGCGGCGATCGGTGCGGCCTTTGTCAACGGCCGAGGAGACGTTCTCGGGCAGTGCGCCCGGGTTCTGCACGGTGAACGGGGCGTACTTCATGCCGAGGAAACCAGAGCCGATCTGCGTGCCGCCAACCGAGATGAACGCCGGGATGTCCGCGTTCTTGGCAGCTTCCGGGTCCAGACCCTGGTGGTAGCCGAGGACGGAGCCGACCGACGGGAAATCGAGGATCGGGCTGCGCTGCTTGCCAGTGTTCATGATGAACGTGCCGCGAGCGTGGTCGCCTTCCTGCGAGTTCAGCGAGCGGATGATCGACAGGTTCTTGAACTGAGCAGCGACCTTCGGCAGGTGTTCGGTGATCTCGACGCCGCTCTGCCCAGTGGTCTTGATCGGCTTGTGCTCGCCACCGTTCGGGCTACCCGGCTTCATGTCCCACAGGTCGATCGTCGTCGGGCCTCCGCCCATCCACAGGATGATGAGGCTCTTCTGCTTCTTCTTGAGTTCCGCGGCGTGGGCCTTCAGCCCCGCGAGGAACGACAGGCCGGGAACGGCAACAGCGGCGGCTGCCGCCGTGTGCTTCATGAAGTGCCGACGGTCGGTGGTTCCAAACATGTTCCGCGCTCCGAATGCGCCGGCGGAAGCCGGCAGGTTGAAAAACCGTTCGTTCGTAGGACTGAGTGTATCGCGAAAGTACGGCTCGTGCAAGAGGTTAACGCGTGATGGCAGGTCCTGTCGCGAGCCGGTTCTCCCCTATCTGACGCTTACATTACCGCAGAGTTCCCGAACCCGCACGAAAAATGTCCACATTCAGGTTTCAAAAAGTTCGCTTTGGCGGATTGCGTCCGGTTCGGGATTGAGAATTGAACGCAGAAAGGGGACCTAAGTTCCGCAAAAGCCCCCAACATTTCGCGCGGCCTGAGAAGAAACAGGGGGCTTACGCAATAGTGTTCGGCACGGCATTTGTTGTCAGTGCGAAGCAGGCGTCCGCCCGCGTCGATCCTGACGGAGTTTGCTGTCGGCCGCGTGAAGGGCATGATTACAGACACAATCGCCGGAAGTGGTGTTGGTTACCGCGCAGCGTCGA
>CAMDQN010000043.1 GCA_945905925.1 Singulisphaera sp. GP187 | reverse complement strand
CCGAATAGTTTCAGCCATCAACCCGCATCCCACCCAAACGAAAACCGCTGAGTTTTCCAAGGTTTCCCGTGTCAAGCCCAAAGATGTCATGAACTGTCAGCCCTGACGGTCGCGGCTCGGACCAGACGCTACGCATTAACTGAAAGTGCGCTAATGATAGTGGAACCCGACGCGGAACAGACCGGGGCGGCGACACCCGAGGCCGACCGGATTGTGGTGGACGTGTTCGCCGGTGACACACTGGCTGGGACGTGAACGAATCGCTCCCGACCAATCTTCAGTAGGTGACGCTTGCCAAGCGGCGCGGCTTCCCGTCTCATATCGAGTCTCGAACTTCGCCGCGCTCGAGGGCGGGCTTTCGTGTGCCGCTCGGTAAGTGGCGCCTACTCCAACATCGAAGAAACCATGATGCGAGCCGTTCTCCTCACCACACTCGTCACGTGTCTGCCCTCTGTTGTGCGCTCTGCGGACCCGGCCAAGCACACTGACCGGTTCGGCCCGGACAATCTCGTCGCGTGGTGTATCGTTCCCTTCGACGCGAAGAAGCGTGGCCCTGCTGAGCGCGTCGAGATGCTCCAGAAACTCGGCTTCAAGAAATACGCTTACGACTGGCGCGCCGAACACCTCTCGACCTTTGACGACGAAGTCACGCTGCTGAAGAAGGCAAACATCGAGCTAACCGCGGTGTGGTTCCCGGCGAACCTCGGTGACGACGCGAAGAAGCTCCTCACGGTGATTAAGAAGCACGGGATCAAAACGCAACTGTGGGTGACGATGGGCGCGCCTGCGGGCACGGACCAAGCCGCGAAGGTCGAGAGCGCCGCGAAGGCGCTGAAGCCGATCGCAGAGGAGGCCGCGAAGCACGGTTGCACGGTCGCACTGTACAACCACGGCGGCTGGTTCGGCGAACCGGAAAATCAGGTCGCGATCATCGACGCGCTCAGGCTGAAGAATGTCGGGATCGTATACAACCAGCACCACGGACACGACCACTTCGACCGGTTCCCCGAACTGCTCAAACTGATGAAGCCGCACCTTCTCGCGCTGAACCTGAATGGCAGCGTGAAGGGTGGCGACAAGGCCGGTAAGAAGATCATGCCGCTGGGCACCGGCGAACTCGACGTGAAACTGCTCAACGATGTGCTCAAGTCCGGGTATGTTGGTCCAATAGGCATCCTGGGTCACACGCAGGACGACGCCGCTGAACGCCTCGCCGACAACCTCGACGGGCTGAACTGGCTGCTCCCGCAACTCGCGGGGAAGGAACCGACGCCGAAGCCGAAGTATCGAACCTGGAAGTGAACAAAGACTGACTGTGTCCTCCGCGTTCTCTGCGGTGAACACGCTATGCGTTGCCGTAACCCATTCGTAACAGTGCTTCCGTCTTCCAATCGCATTTCGCGTGGCCTTCGTCATAATGACAGCGCGCCAAGCTCCGGCCGCGCCGTTCAACTCGTTGGAGGTTTCCCCATGCGGTTCCTGCGATACGCTCTCCCCGTCTTCGCGCTCGCGCTCGCCAGCGCGAGTTCCGCGAACGCGGCCGGGTTGCTCATCCCCGAGGACAAGAAGCTCCCGCCGCTCGCGATGGTCAACCACAAGGTGACCGTCTCCATCGACGAACAGGTGGCAATCACGACCGTCGAGCAGACGTTCCGCAACCACACTGACCGTAACCTCGAAGCCACCTACTTGTTCCCGGTGCCGAAGGGCGCCAGCGTGGACAAGTTCACCATGTGGGTGGACGGCAAAGAACTCGGCGGCGAACTCCTTGACGCGAAGCACGCACACAAGGTCTACACCGACATCGTGCGCCGCACGCAAGACCCCGGCTTGCTCGAGTACCTCGGCAACAGCCTCTTGCGGCTGAGCGTGTTCCCGGTGCCGCCGAAGGGTGACCAGAAGATCAAGATCTCCTACAAGTTTGTCGCGCCGAAAGACGGCAGTGTGGTCGAGTACATCTACCCCCTCAAGACCGACGGCAAGGCCACCCGCACGCTCGAAGAGTTCTCAGTGAACCTGACAATCAAATCGAAAAACGCGGTCCAGAACGTCTACAGCCCGACGCACGCGATTACGACGACGCGCAAAGGCGACAAGGAGGTCAATGTTACGTTCGAGCGCAATCAGGCGATTTTGGACAAGGACTTCCAGCTCTACTACGGCTTCGGCGACAAGGACATCGGCCTCACGCCGCTCGTCTACAAGCCGATTACCGCCGAAGACGGCTACTTCTTGTTCCTCGTTTCGCCGCAACTCGAAGCCGAAAAGAAGCGGATGCCGCGGGACCTCGTGCTGGTACTCGACACGTCGAGCAGCATGTCCGAGATCAAGATGCAGCAGGCGAAGAAGGCACTCAAGTTCTGCCTGTCGCAACTGAAGCCGGAAGACCGGTTCGGTGTCATCAAGTTCTCGACCACGGTCACGCCGTTCCGCGACAAACTCGTGGAAGCGAACAAGGACTACATCGAAGCAGCGACGAAGTGGGTCGATGGACTGAAGCCGAGCGGCGGTACCGCGATCTGGCCGGCACTGGATGAAGCGATGGCGATGCGCTCCGCGGACGCGGGTCGGCCGTTCACGATGGTGTTCTTCACCGACGGACAGCCGACCGTGGACGAAACGAACGCCGACAAGATCGTGAAGAACGTGCAGGCGAAGAACAGCGGTAACACCCGCATTTTCACGTTTGGCGTGGGCGACGACGTTAATGCCGCGATGCTCGACCAACTCGCGGACAGCACGCGTGCCGTTGCGACTTACGTACGCGAAGCGGAAGACATCGAAACGAAGGTCGCGGGTCTGTACGCGAAGATCAGCAACCCGGTGCTGACAGACCTCCGGCTCGCGACCGGCGACAATGTGCGCATCCACGAGATGTACCCGCCGAAGCTCCCGGACCTGTTCTCCGGCACGCAGTTGGTGGTGATCGGCCGCTACACCGGCAGCGGGCACAGCGCGATTCGTCTCACCGGCATGGTGGGGAAGGAGAAGCAGGAATTCGTTTACGAATTGAACTTCCCCGCGAAGACCGAATCCGACATCGGCAAGGACTTCGTCGAGCCGCTCTGGGCACGCCGCAAGGTCGGCTACATTCTCGATCAGATTCGCGTGAACGGCGAGAAGAAGGAACTCATTGACGAGGTCGTGGCACTTGCGAAGCGTTATGGAATCGCGACGCCGTACACGAGTCACTTGGTGGTACCGGACGGCGTGATGCCGGTCGTTCCGTCGCCGACGCGTCCAGGCGACCCGAAGGGGCCTGGCCGTCCGGTTCCGTTCCCGGTCGCGCCGCCAGTGGCGGGCGGTGGATTTGGTGCGTTGCCCGCGCCGGGGGTTGCCCCGGCCGCGCCCGGCGGCAAGCCGGTGTCGGTCGAGCAGTTCGCTAAAGACCAGGCCGCAGGCGACAAGGGCGACGGCAAGAGTGGACTCGCGGGGAACCGCGGCATGACGACCGAGCGCCAGGTGAAGGAAGCGATCGACCAGTTGAAGGCCGAGAAAGACCCGATCGTTCGCGCGAAGTTGACCGAAGACGTGAGGAAATACGCGGAGCAGAAGAAAGTTTGGGACGACTCCAACTTCGCGCTCAAGGGTCGCAAGGACGGCTATCAGAGCGGGCAGCTCGGCGTTGACCTGTCGTGTGCCTCGAACAACCTGCGTAATCAGGAACGCGTGAGTCTGACCGCGAACCGTCAGGTGTACGGTCGCAACTGCCTCGAAATCGGCGGCGTGTGGATCGACGACGCATACAAAGCCGACACAAAGTCCGTGACGGTGAAGGCTCAGAGCGACGCGTACTTCCGCATTCTTGAGAAGCACCCTGAGATCAAGGACGTCTACCGGTTGGGCAACCACGTCGTGTGGATGGCGCCGAGCGGCACGGCGTTGGTTATCGATCTAAACCAAGGCAAGGAAACGATCGAGGACAGCGAGATCGAGTCGCTGTTCGTGAAGAAGTAAAAAGGACAGACGAGTTGTGCCGGTGTCCCTGATTGTTCCAACAGAAACGATCAGGGACACCGGCATTTATGGAACGGAATTGAGTCGGATATTAATTGTTATGTAGAGAAGATGCGCCCCAGTTCGACGTGACCGCGAAAGGGTGGGGGTGCCGGAAAGTGATGTTTTCCTTTGGCATTTGACACACATCCCTGACACAATTCCAACTCTCGCCCACTCTCTCCAGGACTCTCCAGATGGCAACTCAGAATCTGAACCGCCGCTCGTTCCTAGCCGCGGCCACGGCCACGGCCGCCGGCGTATTCGCAACACGTTCGGCCCCGGCTGCGGACGACTTCGCCGGGTTCGCCGTCGGGGTGCAGAGCTACACGTTCCGTAACTTCGACCTCGAACAGATGCTGAAACGCACGAAGGAACTCGGTCTGAAGAGCGCGGAGTTTTACTCGAAGCACATCCCGGTGGACAGCACGCCCGACAAGCTCAAGGCGATTCTGGCGCTGTGCAAAGAATACGAAGTGGCTCCCCTCGGCTTTGGCGTCTCGGCGTTCAGCAAGGACCACGACAAAAACAAGAAGATGTTCGACTTCGGGAAAGCAGTCGGCGTAAAGTACCTCAGTGCGGACCCGTCGATGGACAGTTTCGACAGCCTCGACAAGCTCTGTGAGGAATACAAGATCGCAATCGCGATCCACCCGCACGGCCCAGCAGGGAAGGGGAGGCACCAGTGGTGGTCGGCTGAGGTGATTCTGAAAGCCGTGAAGAACCACCACAAGCTCATCGGCACCTGCCTCGACACGGGCCACCTGATCCGCATGACGCAGTTGGAGGAGAAACTCGACCCAGTCGAGCAGATCAAGGTGATGGGCGATCGCAACTTCGCCTTGCACCTGAAGGACCACGATAACAAGAAGAAGACCGACGTGCCGTTTGGCGACCCGACTGGCGTGCTCGATGTACCCGCTGTGCTGAAGACACTGAAGGCGCTAAAGTTCACCGGTCACATCGCGATCGAGTACGAGGCCAACGCCAACGACCCATCACCCGACATGAAGAAGTGCGTCGCGTTCGTGAAGCAGGCGGCAGGTAAGCTCGCGTAAACTGCTCGTCGCGCCGTACAATCTGGGAATGGGCTTACGCACCCTCGCGGGTCGCTCTCGCGGGGGTGCGGCATTTGGTGTCACCGCTCTCTCAGGTGCCGCGAATGACCGGCGAAGAACTCACCGAACTCCGACACCGACGGTACAACGCAACCGTCGTGTACTTCAAACTGCTCAACCCCGATCTGATGGTGCTCCGCGTAAAACCAGATTTCCCGCGTCCACAGCACCACCCGGGGCAGTATTGCACGCTTGGTTTGGGTTACTGGGAACGGCGAACGGTTGGGTGTCAGACCGAAACACTGGCGGCCAGTGAGGAAACGAAGGTCGTGCGCCGCGCCTATTCAATTAGCTGCTCCATTCTCGACGAACACGGAGCTCTGATGCGTCTTGGGGACAACGACTGGCTTGAGTTCTACATCGTCTTGGTGCGTGAGAACCCAGACGGTCGCGTGCCAGCGCTCACTCCGCGGCTGTTCGCACTTGGGGAAGGGGACCGCATTCAAATTGGTGAGCGTATCACTGGGCACTACACACTCGACCCGGTGAAACCTGGCGATACGGTGATCTTTCTGGGCACAGGAACCGGCGAGGCTCCGCACAATTATTTAACCTGGGAACTGCTCAGCCGTGGGCACGCCGGGAAGATCTTCAACGCGTGCTGTGTGCGGTACGCGCATGACCTGGGTTATAGCGACACGCACCGCCACCTGATGGCGCAGTTCCCGAATTACAAGTACCTCGCGCTCACGACGCGTGAGATGGGCGTGACGCGGAAGGTCTACATTCAAGATCTAATCACGAGCGGGGAACTGGAGGAACAACTCGGTGTTCCGCTCGACCTGGCGACGACGCATGTGTTCTTGTGTGGAAATCCGAAGATGATCGGTGTGCCGCACCACGATCGCACCACCGGAGAGACGACGTACCCAAAACCGGTGGGTGTGATCGAGGTGCTGGAGTCGCGTGGCTTCCGAGCGGACATTGCGGCGACGAAGTTTAAAGGTAACGTTCACTTTGAAGAATACTGGTGAGGACGCGATATGCCGGATCTGAACTCGGTTCTCGCTGGCTACCGCTTACGCGCGCTGATTGCGACCGCACAGTTCACACAGGTGTACGAGGTCGTCGAGGTGCAGAGTAACCGGCACTTCGCAATGAAGATTCTGTTGCCCGAAGCTGCGGATCAGGGGGAACACCGACGTACGCTCTTCAACGAAGCCGAGGTTGGGGTGAAGTTGACCCATGCCAATGTGATCCGCATCGTGAAGGTTAACCGTTCGTCCACGACACCGCACTTTATCATGGAATTCTTCCCGGCTGGGAGTCTTCGCGAGCGGGTGAAAACCAAGGACGTCGCGTTTCTCAAGGGTCACGCGCGGAAGATTTTCAAGGGCGCCGCGACCGGTCTCGCGTACATGAATGCATGCGGTTACGTACACCGGGATGTGAAGCCGGACAACATCTTGGTGAACTCAGTCGGCGACACGAAGATGATCGACTTCGCGATCACGAAGAAGATTCCTACTGGCTTCGCGAAGTGGTTTTCTCGGCGCGGAAAGCCGCAAGGCACCCCGAGTTTCATGAGCCCAGAACAGATCCGTAATGAGTTACCGGACGGAGGTGCGGACATCTACAGCTACGGTTGCACTCTTTACGAAGTAACGACCGGGCGACCCCCATTCCGGGGGACGTCACAGAGTGACTTGTTGGGTCGGCACCTCACGGAAAAACCTGCCCCACCATCGGCGTACAACGCCGACATGACGGACGAATTCTCGGCATTCGTCCTCCGTCTGATTGCGAAAAAGAAGACTGACCGACCGGAGAACTTTCACCAAGTGCTAATCGAGTTACAGAAGGTCAAACAGATCTACAAGTCGGTGGTCGAGAAAGACGCTGAGGAAATGTAACCGCGATTGGTTCCAACAAGTTATCCGACGCGAAGGCGAGAGAGATGATTCGAGACCCGCTACCTTTCGAGCACGATATCCATGATGTGGAACTCGAACTGGCACGCCTGGAGGGGGTGGCAGAAGGAGACGTCACGAGCGAAGCGATACGCAAACTTCGCCGCGACCTTATCGCACTAAAGAAAACGAAGTACTCGAATCTCACGGCATGGGAAACGGTACTCGTGTCACGGCATCGAAATCGTCCGCAGATGATGGACTACGTTGAGATGGTCTTTGAAGAGTTCGTCGAGTTGCACGGGGATCGCGCGTTCGGTGACGACCGCGCGATCCGTACCGGCTTTGCTCGCATCGAAGGCCACAAAGTGATGCTTGTTGGACACCAGAAGGGAAAAACGCTGGCAGAGCGCCAGCAGTGCTACTACGGGTGCGCCCACCCGGAGGGCTACCGGAAAGCAATCTCGAAGATGCGCCTGGCCGCGAAGTACCGCGTTCCGATCGTGTGTTTGATCGACACTCCGGGTGCGTTCCCAGGAATCGGCGCTGAGGAGCGGGGTCAGGCCCAGTTGATCGCGACCAACATTCTCCAGATGACAAAACTGGCGACGCCGATCGTATGCGTGGTAATCGGGGAAGGCGGGTCTGGTGGCGCACTGGGGATCGGGATCGGCGACGCAATCGGGATGTTGCAGCACGCCTACTATTCGGTGATCAGCCCGGAGGGCTGTGCTGGAATTTTGTGGAAGGTTGCGACGGACGAATCGAAACCCCGCGCAGCGGACGCGCTCCGACTGACCGCGAAGGATCTCCACGGGTTCGGGATCATCGACAATATCATCGCGGAACCGCTTGGCGGTGCTCATCGTGATCCACGCGGGATGGGCGCCACGCTGAAGACGTATATTTCGCGCGAACTCCGCCGCCTTGAACCACAGGCGGACGAAGTTTTGTTGGCCGGACGCTACGCCAAGTTTCGGCGCATGGGTCAGTTTTTAAGTTGAGTTGCGACTAAGCTTGATGTAATTATCGACTCAAAAGTACATAATATCCATTATCAGACATCGATGACAGCCTATCGTTTTTTGATAGCTCATGAGTAGCATAAAGATCATGTCCGATAATGTATCTTATGTTATTATTCATATTACTCGCCAGTATGTGCAGTCCTTCTACCTCTTCCTACAACACACAAATGTTCACAACACAATCCTCCCCGGGGTCGCCGATCATCCGCTGTGGAATGATCGGCTTCGGAATGATCTTCGATGACACGTACCGACCCGTCTTTGAACTGCGCGGCGCTGAACCACTGTATTCCCCCGCGACAGGTCCAGTCCAGGTCCGCCTTGCCGCCGTTGCATCGCGTACTGGGGTTCGAGGAGCCCGATACCTGACATCCGGATACGGTCAGCGACAACCATTCACGAACTACTCTGGCTCTGATGCTACTCGGCAACTGCTCGCGTCCGATATCCACGTTGTTTGTGTCGCGACACCCGACGATCGGCACTTCACCGCAGCGCGCGACGCGCTGATCGCTCAGAAGCACGTGTTGATTGAGAAACCATCGGTCCTCTCGCTCGCGGAACTCGACGAACTCTCTCGCCTCGCGACCGCGAATGGCGTTCTCGCGAAAGTCGTTTACCACAAACTCGCCGATCCCGACCACAAGAAACTCCGCACGCTTTACCAAGACGGAGTGCTGCAGCACGTTAACAACGGCTACTGCTCACTTCTCGAACCAAAGTCGATCAGCGGCGGTCAATTCGCGGAGTGGATCACCGGTCGTAATCCAGCGACTTACGTCGCTGTTCACTATCTGAAACTCATCGACTTTACCTTCGGCCCAAACTGGGCGCTCTCCCGCATCTCCGCGACCGGTCAGCGCGGGTTGGTTGGACCCGCCGACGGACCGACCTGGGACTCGGTTCAGCTTCAGGTTGTGTATCTGCACCCAGACGCGCGCGAAGCCGCGTTCGACATTCATACAAGTTGGGTCACGCCCAATAACTTTCCAGGCTACGTCGAGCAAGAGGTCCAGTTTCGCTTCGATAACGCGGTCTGGTGCGCACACCAGCGTAAACGCGGCGTCGAATTAACTGTGGAAAATCGCACACCGGGCGAACTCAAGAACACACCCAACTATCACTACAACGGAACGTTCCTCGAACCGTGGGGAGAACGGTCTCAGCGCGGGTACGGGATCGAAGTCATTGAGCGGTTCTTCCAGGAGGTGGCTAACGTCGAATTCGGCGGACCACCGGACACGCGGAGCGAGCGCCTCGCTCAGATGCGAGCGCTAACCTACAATGACATCATGGCCGACCGCAACTGCGTCGCGATCGTGCAGAGCCTTGAAGCGATCCTCTGCCGCGCAGTCGCGGGCGCTCCGGGCTGCGTCGTGAAGGTCAACACTCCGCCCGGCGGTCTGGTGCTCTACGAACCCGGCAACGCAACACCGTTCATCCTTTACGAAGGTCGAGTCTAGCCGTGGAAGAAAAACGAAGGGTGCTCACCAGCAAGTTTATCTCGAAGGTGCTACGTCACGAACCGGAATCGGTCGGGCTGACGCTAGAACCTGGCGGTTGGGTTTTCATCTCCGATCTGCTTTCTGGACTCGCAAGAGCCGGAACCAGATTGACACGCGAGGAACTGGCCGAAGTCGTCAAGAACTGCGAGAAACAACGATTCGCCGTCGATGGGACGGGAACGAAGATTCGCGCCAACCAGGGCCATTCGACCAAAGTCGATCTGCAACTTGCAGAAGCCGAACCGCCTGCGGAACTGTTCCACGGGACCGCACAGGCAAGTGTCGCCACGGTCCTCCGCGACGGTCTGTTGAAGATGGCACGGCACCACGTTCACCTCTCCGCTGACACGCCCACCGCGATCAAAGTCGGGCAGCGTCACGGAAAGCCGGTCGTTCTCGTCGTTGACGCGGCGAAAATGCGGGCCGACGGTCACGCCTTTTCTCTGTCCGCGAACGGTGTGTGGCTTGTCGAACACGTCCCGCCTGAGTACCTTCGCTTGCAGTAACCCCGGAGATACCCAGCCATGCCTCCTCCGATTCAGCATGCGTGCGAGCCGAACTCGAACGCCGGTCGCGCTGAACTCGCGCGCGTCGAACCGTACTCACTTCGCACGTTCACGCCCACGCAAGCGGTTCTCAGTCACAGCGCGGGGGTCTACCACTGGACACCCGAAGGCCGGCGTCTGTACGACTTCACGTCAGGTGTACTTGTCTCCAACCTCGGCCACAACCCGAACAATTGGTTGAGTGCATATTCACGGTACATGGGTTGGGAAGGAGTATCTGCTCCCCTTCCTCCCCCGGGGTTCACCGCGGCCGTGCCAATGACCGCCTACAATGCGATCACGCCAGTCGAAGTCGGCGCGACGATGCGCCTGCTCGCGCTCATGCGGGCTGCTCCTGGCGGCAGACGCTTCGAACAAGTGATGTGGGCCGCGTCCGGCTCGGAGGCGATTCAGAAAGCGCTGTGGGCGTCGCTCGCGCTCGACCGCACGCGGCCGATGATCCTCGCGACGCGATTCGGGTTCCACGGCAAGAAGGGACTGGCGAACGCAGTCACTGGTTCCGAGACCGACGCGGATCGCGATCCACGCGTCCGGTTCATCTCGTTCCCGATGAACGAGTGTCGCGACGTGACGATGCGCGACGACCCGTTCGACTTCACGCCATACCAGAAGGAACTGGACGCCCTTCTCCACCAGTTCGGCGCGAAGATCGGCACACTCATCACCGAACCGTATCTCGGCGGTGGCGGTTCCTACCACCCGCCCGCGGCGTATCTTCAGGGACTTCAGAGGTTCTGCCACCAGCATCAAATAATTTTTATCATCGACGAAGTACAATCGAACTTCGGGCGCACGGGGTCGATGTTCGCGTTCGAGACCTACGGGCTGGAACCGGATATCGTAGTGTTAGGTAAGGGGCTTGGGAACGGTATCCCGGTCGCGGCGGCTGTCGGTCGTGCAGATATTTTCGGTTCGCTCGGTTATGGTGAAGGGTCCGACACGTGGAGCGCAAACCCGCTCTGCTGCGCGGCCGTACAAGCTACATTGGACGAGTTCGAGGCTCGCGACGTTATCGCCGGGATGAAGAGCAGTTCCGCGATCATCGAACGCGGGTTGCTGGCGCTCAAGGAACTTCCGTTCGTAGCCCAGGTTCGCGGCGAACGCGGCGGCATGGTGTGGGGCGTCGAGACTCGCGATCACGGCGACCGCACCGCGGGCGACTGGGCGAACGCTCTCGTTCTCGCGTGTTACGAAGGCGACGGCACCAGCACCGACGGCATTCACTTGCTCGGACCGCTCGCGAAGAAGGTGGTTCGTGTGTCGCCGCCGCTTGTCATCACAAGCGAGGAAGCAACCGCCGCCATCGCGTTGATGCAACGGTGTGCCGCACGGCTGAAAAGCTAATCTTCCGAGGGGTTCATGCCCGACGTCTGGATGGCCGACCTGATCCGGGTGATCGCCGATTCGCTCGGCACCTATGTATTCGTGGTGAAGAGCGTCATCACGCTCGTCGTGATGTGCCTCATCTGCGGGATGGTCGGCTCGCTCGTGGTCGGCAACCGGATGGCTTTCTTCAGCGACGCGATGGCGCACTGCGCGTTCGCGGGCGTCGCTCTCGGTTACATGAGCGTGCTGCTGACTGGGGGCGACGCCGCGGAACGGAAAGTCAGCGCGACGTGGATGGTGCCCTTGGTGATGGTTGCGTTCGGCGTTACCGTCGGCGTATTGATGATCTACGTGCGCGACCGAACCGGTTTAGCGCACGACACCGTCATCGGTGTGTTCTTTGCGCTCGCGCTTGGGTTCGGCGCGATGCTCACCAAAATGGTGCAGCGAGTGAGTACTGTGAACCTCGAAACGTTCCTGTTCGGGAACATCATCACGCTGCCCGAAGCCGACCTGCTCTATCTCTGTGCAATTCTGGTTCTCGTCGGCGGCGTGTTCTCGTGGCGCTACAACCAACTCATGTTCGCGAGCTTTAATCCGAGCCTCGCACGAACGCGCCGGATGAATGTCACGCTCAACAACTACATCTTCATCATCCTGCTCGCGCTCGTGGTGAACCTCTCCATCAAAGCTGTCGGTGCGCTACTCATCAACGCGCTGCTCATCGTGCCGGCCGCAGCCGCGGCGAATGTGTCGCGGAACCTGCGCCAGATGTTCTGGCTCACTGTCATTTTCTGCCTCGCGTCCGGTGCGATCGGGTACACGCTAAGCCGCAACATGAAGCTCTCAATCGGATCGATGCGAGACGTGGATTTCGGACCGAGTGGCGTGATTGTCGTCACGAGTGTGGCGATGTTCTTCGGGTCGATGGTCGCGGTCGCGGTGTGGAACCGGTTCGCGCCGATCTTCGGGGGCCAACAGTTCCGCGCGCTCCACCGGCACGGCACGGACGACCCTTGCGGCACCGACCACCCGTTCGGACAATGCCCGTAAGCGATTGAACCCATCCGCAGGCAGTGGCGTAGTTAAAGTGTCACACCGCTTACCGCGTCGGGTGATCTGGTGCAGCCAAGCATTTACGACTTCCTCTTCCGGTTCAGCTCCATTCTGTGGGAGGCGATGCCGTTCGTCGTCCTCGGCGCGCTCGTCGCCGGGATCCTCGAAGAGTTCCTCCCTCAAGAGTTCCTCACGAAACTGCTGCCGAAATCCGTCCTCCCCGCGGTGATGATCGGCGCGGTTCTCGGGCTGCTATTCCCGATGTGCGAGTGCGGCATCGTGGTCGTGATGCGCCGGTTGCTCCGCAAGGGGCTTCCGCTGTCGTGCTGCATCGCGTACATGCTGGCCGGGCCGATCATCAACGGCGTCGTGATCTTCAGTACATGGGTCGCGTTCAAGGACCACAACATCGGTCCGGAAATGGTCGGGCTTCGCGTCGGGCTGGCGTTCTTCATCGCGTGCATGACCGGGTTGGTCGTTCACTCCCAGTACAAGAAGTACGGGAACTCGCTGCTCACGCCACTCACGACGCCCCCTCCTGCCCCACCGACGGAAGTCACACCGAACGCAACCACGGCTGAATCGCCCGCAAGGCAGCCGATCCTCCGGCGGCTTGGGAACATCTCCGCGACCGCGCTCCACGACTTCGTGGACATCATGGTGTTCCTCATCCTGGGGTGCGTGCTCGCCGCGCTCGCGCGGATGTACGTCACCGAAAACGAGATCGAAGCCATCTCACGCGAACAGCCGTTCCTCGTGGTCCCCGCGATGATGCTCCTGGCAGTCCTGATGTGCCTGTGCAGCGAGGCCGACGCGTTCGTCGCGGCGAGCTTCACCAAAATGCACCTCAGCGCGAAGGTCGCGTTCCTGGTTCTCGGCCCAATGCTCGACCTGAAACTGATCCTGATGTACACACGGGTCTTCAAGCTCCGGCTGATCGTAACCATCGCCACCTGCGTTCTGATCCAGGTGCTGGCGTTGTGTATGCTGCTGCACCTGGTTTACCAACTCAGGGGATGGACAGGTTTGCCCGGCTCGCCGACCGTCGGATAGAATGGCGCACAGGGGAACTCAGATGCCGCACAATCACGCCGGGTGCCAGTCGCCGCGCGACTACTTCACGGAGCAGTTGCTCACCATCCTGGTGTGCGGCGGGCTGGGGTTCGTGGCCGTTCAGTTGTACATGAACGACATGCTCAAGCACATCCTCGCGCCGCAGTTTCACCTGCCGGTGCTGATCGGCGGGATCGGCGTGTTTGTGCTGGTCGCGTTGCGCGCGTTATCGGTATGGCGTGAGGCGGGCGAGTTGGTCCCCGCAGGCGATCCGAACGACCCGACGTGCCAGGAAAACCACGTCCACTCGGTCGCGTGCGACCACCTGCCCGGGATGCCCGGCGCGCCGAACACCGACGAGAACCTCGTGGACGACCACGGCCACAGTCACGACATGTCATGGGTGTTCGCGCGGATGCTGATTCTGGTGTTCCCGATCGCGCTGTTCGCGCTGGGCATCCCGAATGCTGGTCTAAGCGAGGATGCACAACGTAAAGCACTCGGAACGGACGTTGCGCTCGACCCAGCAGCACTTGAGAAACTTGCAGACGAATCACCGATCGTGGAAGAGACGACGGAACCGAATGGAGACATCGTTCGCGTTAGGCAGAGTGGCAAGGGGAAGTTCCGCGACGTGATTGAGAAGAAAACTGGGAAGCGAAAGGTTTCGGCAATCTCCGAAGGCGGGACCGAGATGCGGTTCAACGACCTGACGGAGGCCGCGTTCGACGAGGGGAAACGCGCCTCGCTTCAAGGAAAGACGGCGATCATGGAGGGCCGGTTCCAGCCGCTCGGGACCGGGAAGGATTTCACGCTGTTCCGGCAAAAGATGACGTGCTGCGGCGCCGACATGGTTCCGCTCAAGGTGCGCATCATCGCGCCGCAGTCCGTGAGCGATCTGAGGTACTTCCAGTGGGTGCGCATCAAGGGTGTGGTGCAGTTCATCAAGGCGCCCGGCAGCGACCGCTACATCCCGGTGGTCGTCCTTCAAGACAACGGCGACATCATCAAAATCGACAACAAGGACATCAAGAACGAGTACGAGTTCTAACGATCTCTGCGAAGCCGCGGGCGGGACGCCCGCGCTCCGCAGAGGATCACTTCCCTGCGGTTCTCAGGTACGCGAACAGGTCCGCCACATCTTGTGGCATCAACTCCTTCTCCAGTCCGACCGGCATGAGCGAGAGTGCCGTCGAGCGCAGCGACGAAATGTTCGACCGGAGAATCGCGTCTTCCTTCCCGTCGGCGCGGCGGAGCGTGAGGCTCGTCGGCGTCTCGGCAACGACCACGCCATTGAGTACGCGCTCGTCGGCAGTCACGACGTTGTAAGACACGTAGCGAGGGTCGACCTCGCGGTTCGGGTCGAACACCGCGACGAGCAGGTCTTCGCCTGACTTGTTCGGCAGCGCAGCGAGCAGGTTCGCGCCTACGTCGAAGCCCACACCATCGAGCTTGTGACACGCGGAACACGTCTTGTTGAACACCGCCCTTCCCTTCATCGCGTCGCCTTTCAGGTCGAGTACGGTCGCGTACTCCTTCACGACTTTCGCGCGGTCGGCATCGGCCGTTAACTTGAAGACCGTCGCAGCCTTCGTGCGCACCCCCACGTTCGGGTGGGCCTTGAGTTGCTGAACCTGCGCGAGCGCGAAGTCGGTCGCGGGGACTTTCTTCGCTTCGACCAGTTCGAGCAACTTCAGCGCGCGGTCGGCGCGTCCGAGCATTGCGTCGAGTGCCTCGCGCCGGAGCGCCGGTCCGTAACCCACCCACCCCTTGAGCAACAGTTCGCTCACCTTCGGATCGGCATGCGCGGAGAGCGACTTCACCGCGGCGAGTTGCACATCGCCCGGTGTCGTGGCAGTGAGCGTCTCCGCAAGCGCGGCGCCGACCGCGTCGAACGGTCCGTAAGCGAGCAACCCGGCCGCGACGATGCGGTCCGTCGCGGAAGCCTTTTCGTCGCGCACGGTCGCGGCGGCCGTGTCGAACCGCTTGCGGAGCTTGGGCAGCACCTCGGCGGCTGCGGCCGGCGGCTTCACCCACCACGCCGGGAGCGGATTCGCAGACGCGCGCATCCCCTGCCCCAACCCGTCGAGCAGCGCCGCGTCCGCACCGGGCGCGCGGCCTTCCGCGACGAGTTCCAGCACGCGCGCGATTTGCTTCGCGTCGCCCTTCGCCCCGACCATTGCCGCGATCCGAGCGACGAGTGACGCGTTCGGGTTCTTACCCTTCGCGGTCAGCGCTTCCAACAACTCGAAGCCGCACGCGCTCGCGGAACTGAGCGCCGCGGTGACGGTCCACGGGTCGGTTGCGTCCTTCTCCAGAATCGCGGCGAGTGCCTTCGCGGCGTCCGAAGACGGCATCGCACCGGCGGAGAACGCAAGTTGGAACCGGACGCGCGGGGACGGGTCGGTCGCGAGCTTCAGCGCGAGCGTGCCGAGCGCGGGCGCGTCAGCGAAGAACGGTTCCGAGAGGCGCAGCGCGAGCTCGCGCACACCGGGTTCGGGATCGTGGTAGACCGCCTGCACGTCAGACGACTTCAGCACACCCAAGCCATGAAGGACCCAGAGCAGGCTCACGCAACCGGGCGTTCCCTGCGCCTTCGGCAGCAGTTCGCGGATACGCGCGACCGCGTCCTTCTCCTGTTTCTCGACGAGGAGGCGCTGTGCGGTGATGCGGCGCCACGGGTTCGCGCTCGTGAGTTCCTCCGCGAGTTGTGCCGGCTTCATCGCACTCAGGTCCGGCATCTTCGCGGGCTTGAAGTCCTTCGGCGCGATGCGCCAGATGCGCCCGCGACCGCGGCTCTCCAGGTCCAGTTGCTTCTTGATGTCCTCCGGTAGCGACAGCGGCGTTTCGATCACCTCGCGGTAGAAGTCGAGAACGTAAATCGCACCATCCGGCCCCGTCTTGAGATCGACCGGGCGGAACCAGTTGTCCGTGGACGCGAGGAACTCTTTGTCCTCGTAGGCGCGCACCGCGGTGAACACCGCGCCCTTCTCTTTCAGCAGTTCGCGGTGGATGAGGTTGTTCGCGGGGTCGCACACGAAGTTATTGCCGCGATACTCCTTCGGGAGCAAGTCCGCGGTGTAGATGAGCGGGCTGCACGCGGACGTGATGTACCCGCCGGGCACGAGTTCGGTGGTCGGGAACCGCTTCGCATCCGGCGCACCGGCGCGGCGGGTCGTGCGCTCCACGCGCCACGGCTCGAACGGACTGATGCGATACACCTTCGCGGCGGCCCCGTGTTCGGGGATGTCGAGCGTAACCGCACTCACAGCGAGGAACGGATTGCGCTTCAGGTAATGTTCGGGCAACACGATCTGCCGCAAGTGCTGGCTGTTGGTCGCGGTGAACCAGCGCTGGTAGTCGTCGGCGGCGAGACCGTACTGCCCGCCGGAACTGGTCGGCTCCATGCTGCCGGGCACGTCCGGCTTGAACCGGAAGCCGCGATTCCGCAGCGACAGCGGCGGCATTTCCTTCTTCTGCGGCGAGGTGATTGTGCCGCCGTCGCTGCCGCAGATGCCGTACACCCAGTTGTCCAGCCCCCATTGCAGGCTATTCACCATCTGCTGAATGTTGGCGAGGTTGAAGCCCGTGTAGAGAACGGTCGTCTTGTCCGCTTTGCCGTCGCCGTTCGTGTCTTCGAGGTACAGCAGGTCCGGTGCGACCGCGACGAGCAAGCCGCCCTTGTACGACATCACGCCCATCGGGAAGCGTAGCCCTTCGGCGAAGGTCGTAGCGGTCTCGAAAACACCGTCGCCGTCCTTGTCGATCAGGCACTTGATCTTACCGCGAGTTTCCTTGCCGGTGCCGACACCGCCGTTCGGGTAGCCGCGCATCTCACACACGAACATGCGCCCCTTCTCGTCGAAGCACATCGCGACCGGATCGACGATATCGGGTTCACTCGCGACCAACTCAACCTTGATCCCTTCGGGAATCTTGAAGGTCGCGAGTTCTTCCTTCGGCGTGAGCGCACCGGGTGGCTTCGGCAACTCCGCGACCTTCGACGTGAGTTCCTTCACCTTCGCAACGATCGCGTCTTCGATGGTCGCGCTCCACTTCCCCGGCATGCCGTAGTAGATCTGCGACGAGTCGGCTTCGTAACCGCCCTCCTTCAGAACACGGGCGCTCGGGATGTACGCCATCACGTCGTTCGCGTAACCCATCACCCACAGCGCGCGACTTGTCGGAATGTCCTTCTTCAAGCGAAGCAGGTAGTCGATCACCACCTCTCCGCCGAGAGCGACCAACAGGATTTGATCGCCCAGCGCCCATGTCTGCACCGGGTAGTGCGGGTATGTGTCGTCGATCTTGCCGTTCGCTTCGAGTTGCTTGAGCAAGCGTTCCGCGCGCTTCTGAATCGCGAGCGTCTTGCTGAGCGTGTCGGCCGCGAGTTGCGCCTTCGTGGGCACCGCCTCGAACTTCAACGTGATCTTTTCGTACTTCGCGGCGAACTTGCCACTGATTGGCTTCGCGGCCTTCACCGTCGTGGCGACCGCTTCGGCGAGTTCCTTGCCGTACTGCTCGGCGAGTTCGATCTTGCGCCGCGGGAGCGGGTTCGCGTCCGCGCCGCAACCGGTCCAGAACATTCCGACCGCGCCGGGGTGCGCCTTCTCGACCGCGAGTTGCGCGAAGCCGGCGTAATCGCCACTCCACTGCATCAGATCGAGCGTGGTGTTGTGGCACGCGTAACCGAACACAAGCGCGACCGGCTTCCCATCCTTTCCTTCGGCGACCAACACCGGCACCGAGTGATCGACCGGACCGCCAGGGTTGCTGCCATTAATAACGCCCTTCTCTGTCACTTGCCTCCGGTTCACCGCGAACGTCGCCTTCCCGGTCCCGTACTTCAGCGCCACCGGTTGCATATCTTTCATGCTCGCGCCGATCAGCGCCACCAGATCATCCTTGAGCTTCTTCGTGTATGCATCAACCTTCGCCGCGTCTTCCTTCGTGAGCGGGTACATGTCCACGAGGTTCTCGCGGATCACCGGCCCGGAGTGCGTGTGCGACGCGCTGAGCATGAGTTCGTCGCGCTTGATGCCGTGCTTCTTCTCAACTTCGCTCGCGACCTGCTCACCGAGTTCGCGCGGAATCCCGATCAGGTCGGTTGTGACCAGCACGAGCCGCTTGCCGGCGGAGTCTTCGAGGCACAACGCCTTCGCGTAGAGGTCGTGAATCTTGCCGTCCGCGGGCTTGGTGCGTGACGCGTAACCGGCCATCCACACCGCTCCGGCGGGCGTGATGACCGTCGTCGCGACTCCGGCCTTGTACACGGGCGCATCGGCCGCGAACGCGGGCGTTGCACAAATCAGCGCGCCCGCGAATGTGAGTAGCGTTTTCATGGCTTCCCCTTTCCTTCCGCTTTGAGCAACTTCCGCATCGCGGCGTGCAAGATGTCTTCGGAGCCTGGGCCAGAAAGCGCGACGGTCGGCTCGTAGCCGCCTTCGAGGTAGGCTTTCGCGGTGGGGATGTAACCGGGGCCGTCGTCGCCGTAGGCCGCGACGTTCACCACCACGTCCTCGCGCATCTTCTGGGCCGCGAGTTGATACTCGACGAACGACTCGCCCGGCAGGAACAGGTTCAGCACCTTCCCGCCGAAGTCGAGACAGTTCACTTCGATCGGTGTGTCCTTGCGTTTGAGCCATGCGAGTTGGTACGCCGCGTTGTTCCGCTTCGCAGCCGCGGCCTTCTCGTCGTTGAGCGCCTTCGTGCTTTCCTCTTCACCGAACGAGGCTTCTTTGCGCGGCGGCAGTTTGACCGCCTCGAAGCGCCAGTCCCATTCCTTCACTTCGGTGCGATTCGTGTCCTTGGATGCGGCAACCATCGCCGCGTGAACGCGGTCGCGCAGTACCGGGCGGTTCTCTTTCGAGCCGTCGTTGTACTTCCCCGCGGTGACGTTTCCGCCGCAGCCGTTGAAGTACACCTGGAAGACCTTCGTCTCGTCCTGAAACTTCTGGCGCGCGAGCCCGCAGAAGTCCGCGCTCACGCGGCCATCGCCGTAGTAGCTCATCGGGTGGCATGCGTAGAACTGTAGCGCGGCAAGAGGTTTGTCGTCGTCCCAGAAGCTCAGCGTGCGCAAGCGCGGGTCGATCAGCCCCTCCGGTGCGTCGCGTGCTTCCTTGTTCTTGGTCGCGCTCGTACGCGTGAACTTCACCTTGCCGTCGTCGCCGAGGACGCGTCTGTTCGACGCGACTTCCTTCACTTCCGCCGACCCGGTGCCGATGTGCGTGAACTTCACCGCCTTCATCACGCCGGCTTTCAGCGCGCCTTCGCTCTTCCTGACGCACTCGGCGTAATACTTCAGGTCGAGCGACTTCGCGGCTTTCGCCGCGGCGATGAGTTTCTCGGCTTCCACGTCCGCGAACGGCGCGTTGTGAGGGTGAACGCAGTGCAGCGAGACGTGTTCCGGCGTTGTGTGCGCGGCGTCCGCGAGCGCCTTCCGCCAGATTCGAAACGCTTCGTTGCGAAGCCCGGTCCAATCTACCGCACACAGCACGACCGGTTTGCCGACCCCGAGCAGCACGACACCGAGCGCCCGGAGCGGGTCATCGACGACGCGAACCGGTGTGATCCACCCGCCGCACAGCGGGTGATCTTCGGGAGGCGTGACATCGCACGTGAACGTCGCAATGTGGAGAGGAGGCATGTGGATTCACCGCAAAGAACGCAGAGAACGCGGAGGAAGAACGGCATTATGCCATCACACTGCTTGTTTGTCTTGCTTCAATTGCGGTTTGACCCAGACGACTGACGCGCCGGCACATACCGCCAAACGAGCGCGAGCAAAATCAGCGCACCGCCCGCGAGTATCCACACGTTCGGCGTGTCCTTCTCTGGCGTGATCAGGTACGCCCACACCGGGTTCAGCAGCGGTTCAATCAGCGTGATAATCGCGGCCTCTTGCGGCGATACGGTGCGTAGCCCGCGCGCGAACAGCCAGTACGGGAACGCCATTTGAATTGCCCCAAACACGAACAGCACCGCGACCTGACGCGCGCTCGGGGCCGTCACCCAACCGACAAACGCGAACGGCCCATCCGACAACAACACGAACAGCCCGATCGTGGCCGCGCTGCCGAGTAAGTTAATCGCGACCAGCCACGCGGCCGAGTGTTCGCGTAACGAGCGGAGAAATAGCACGACGATCGCGTACACCACGCCGCTCCCTAGCCCCAGAAACAGTTGGAGCATCTGTTTGTTCCGCTGCGCTCCGTCGAGATCGGACGGAAGGTGGCGCGGCCAGTTCCCCGCGACGATCACCGCAGCGCCGGCCGCCGCGAGCAACACCGCGAGCCACCCGCGACCATCGCCGCGCTCACCGAGCGCCAACACCGCGAACAGGTACACCCACACCGGGGCCGTGTTCTGGAGGAAGATCGCGTTCGCGGCCGGGCCGTCGAGAGCGGACAGGTACATCCCGCTCATCACAGCGAACGCGGCAACCATGCCCAACATCTGGGGGCGTAACGTGATCTCGGCGCGCTGAACCAACGCGAGCATCACCAGACCGCCGAACAGCCCGCGATAGAAAGCGATTTGGAGCGGTGTGAGAAGTGGCTCGTTCAACCGGAGGTCGAGGGGTTCACGCAGCAACCGCATGAAAACGCTACCGAGACTCCACAGAACAGCAGCTAAAATGAGGCACAGACGAGCACGGGAGAGGGACGAGGTTCCAGCCGACATCAATCACCACTGTTCCGCAGTTGCCCGGAATTGAGAAGCCGAAGGGGTAATTATTGACACGACGCGGGCGGAATGCCATCCATCACGTCAGGAGTTTCTTGAACCGCGGTCTCGCGCAGTGGGTTCGGAGCGGGCGCCGAGCCGAAGCGAGACAGCGAGTCGGCGGTACGAAAGGTAATAACCGAACTCGGTTGCGAGGTGGTATGAGTTCCCGGTGTGCGCTCTAGAATTGGAGTGCGGCGCGTTACAGTTCGGGTGCGAGGTGTTCGCTGCGAAGGGCGCGTAATCGAGCGAGGAGCGGCTTGGGGCGCTCTGCGCTGTCGAGAAGCCCACTATGCGGAACCAAGTGTGGTCCGGAGTCCGACCAGTTGTCCCAAGTCACGGTCCGAACCTGTGGCCAGCACAGTGCGAGCCCCACACAGGACGCGCCCCACTCGGCCTGACTCTCAGGCGATGACCGGAACCCCCAGCGCGTTTTCCAAACAACATCCCCGTGCTCGACGGCCGCGCAGTCCGGTTCGTCGGACGACGGCTGGCTGAACACAACTTCCAATGGCAGTCCGAGCATCCCGAACACGTCGAGCAGGCGCGCCGTGTCAAGCAAGTCGCGCGGTTGGCTTCCGCGCGGCCGGCCCCCGGCGCGCACTTCGAGTTCCACCGCCGAGAGCCGCACACCGGCGCGCACGAGATCGTCGGGGAACGTCAGCGGCGAGATCGTTTGGTCATCGCTGACGAGGTACTCCCCCCACGGTTGGGCGACGCTCAGGATCAATTCCAGGCTGGAGTCGACCTGGGCTGCCGCCTCAAAAAGCCGGAACGCGAGCCTGAGCCGGTCGTCATCAACAAGACCCAGCGCGTCCGCGTGGTTGAACCCAGCGCATACCACCCAGCGGCGCACGTCACCTTTGTAGCGGTTGATGGCGGTTTCGAGGAAATCGCACATGCACGCGGCCAGTGTCGGCAGGTCGGTGGCCCACCCGGCCGCCCACGTCGGGATCATTCCGGGGGCAAGATCGATCACCGGACCGATCGTCACCGGAAGCCCTGCGGAACAGGCCTCGGCAACGGCCGCGTCCGCTTGGGTCCAGTCGTACTGGGACTCGTTCGGCTCAATGTCGCGCCAGCAGAGGCCGACCGAGGCCGCGTTGAACGCCCGGCCGTACTCTTCGACCGCAGCGCCAAGCGGGGCGCGTGTGAAGCGGGCGGCGAACTGCGTGTCGAGCGGCCCCTCGTCCTTGTGGCGGGTCGTGAGGAGTTGCAAGGTGTAATCACGCGCGAGCCGATCCGCGAGGGCGTATGCCTGTTCGAGCACCCGCGTCGCCTGCGAGTCGGCCTCGGCGCTGGTCGGGTTGAGTACCGCGAGCCCGAACAGCCGGGTCGCTTCCGTTACCGCACGCTCGAATTCCGGGGACGTTCGCAGTCCGATCGATTGCCATTCCGAGGTCTGTGTGCGCACCTGGTTCAACTTGCCGCGCGCGAGTTCGACCAACAGCCTGTACGGTTCCTCACGTTCGCGTAGGGTCGTGGTTGCAACAACAAGCGTTCCGAACGGTTCGACTAGCCACGGGACGAGAAGGTAGCCGCTCTCGTTCTGGGGGCGAGTGAGGACGAGCAACCCGTCGGCAATCCGAACCGTCGTCGGACTGGGGGTCAGGTCGTGGTATCCGACACTAGCGACGCAGGCTTCCCCGAGCACCGCGATGGCGGCACCCGGAAGCGGGTTCGGCAGAAGAAATGACATGGACCCCATGCGTGTTTCAATCTACTCCCAGAGGTGGACCGGAATGATCGAACCATTCCCGCCGTTGGTTGGACAGGTCGATTCGGTGGCACGACGGGTGTTATTTAAGTTATATCCGGACAGGCTGTCGAAAGGGAACAGCGTTCGCCAGTTGCGAGGCGGAGTTGCGCGGAAACCGCCCGCGCGACCGGCCTCACGCGCCTGGCGGGGAAACGAGGCTGGTGATCGCGATCCCGTACTTTTCGGCGAGCGCGACCGTCGCTGCCTGATCGATCACGATAGTCCGGTCTGCCTCGATCGCGAGCACGGTGGCGCCCGCCTTCCGCATCGTCTCGATGGTCTGCATCCCCACCGTGGGCACGTCGAACCGGCGATCCTGTTCGGGTTTGGCGATTTTCACGACAACGAACCCGCCGCGCCTGCACAGTTCGCCGGCCCGAAGTATGGCGAGGTCCGTGCCCTCGATCGCCTCGACCGCGAGAACCGCGCGCTCGCGGACCATCACGCTCTGGCCCACGTCCAACCGGCCCATTTCGCGTGCCAGGTGCCATCCGAACGCGATATCCTGCTCCTCGCTTCGGGTTGGCCTACGGCGGGTCAGGACGCCTTCGCACACGAGCAACTCCGGGCACAGGTCCAGGGCCGAGACACACTCCAATCCTTCGGCGCGGAACTCCGCGATCAGGCCGAGCAGAATAGAGTCGTCGTTATTGGCCTTCCGCTGCCGGAAGAACCAGAACCGGAGCATCCGCCAGTCCGGGAGGTAGTGGAACCAGCGCCAGGGGCGGAACAGGATGCGCTTCTCGAACTTCCCTGCCATCGTCCATTGCCGCACCCCACCCCGGCGGAACGCGCGGGTGATCGTGCCGATCGACGCGCGGTGGAGCCACGAGAACTCCGTGCAGATCGATTGAAGTGCCGGGTCGGCCATACCATAGGCGGCAACGCACACGACCGGGATACCGCACTCGCGAGCCTTCTCCGCGAACACGACCGGGAACCGCCCGGCGCACGCGAGCAACCCCACCGGTTCGCGAGTCTCGAATGCGCCCGCGGGACCGGTCAGCATCTCACTTGGACTCCGCGTCGAGTTGTTTCTTGATCTTTTTCAATTCCCCGCGCAGCTCCGGCAACCGCCGCAGTCCGGCAAGCATCCGCAGTTGTTCTTGGTAAGCCGTGGCCGGCGAGCCGAGGGCGTGTTGGCCGTCGGGCACGTCGGTGGCCACGCCCGACTGCGCGCCGACGGCGACCCCCGCGCCGAGGATAACATGGTCTGCGAGACCCACCTGCCCCGCCAACACTACGTGGTCGCCCGTAACGCACGACCCCGCGATCCCGACTTGACTACAGAACAGGTTGTGCTTCCCGACCCGGACGTTGTGCCCAACTTGGACGAGGTTATCTAGCTTCGTGCCGGCTCCTATTCGCGTCGGCCCGAACGTGCCGCGATCCACGGTCGAATTCGCGCCGATCTCCACGTCCGACTCGATCTCGACCCACCCCAACTGCGGAACCTTGTGGTGGACCATGTCCACGGTGCGGTAGCCGAACCCGTCGGCCCCGATCACGACCCCGGCGTGCAGCGTCACGCGATCCCCGATCCTACAGTCGTCGTAGATCACAACGCGCGGGTGAAACGTCACGTCGGAGCCGATCTTGCAGAACCGCCCAATCGTCACGCCCGCGTGGATCGTGGAGTTCGCGCCAACTTCGACCCCTTCGCCGATCACTGCGAACGGCCCGACCGTGACGCCCGCCCCGAGGTGTGCGGAGGGGTGAACGTGCGCCGCCGGGGAAACGTCGCCGTGCGGTTCACTCGGCCGCGGTCGGAGGTGTTGAACGATTTTCGCGAATGCCATGAGTGGGTCCGCGACACGGATCACAGGGCGCCCGTTCTCGGGCACCGACTCGGGCACATCGGGCACAACGGCTGCCGATGCCTTGCTCATGTGCCACGCCAGCACGTTCTTATCGCTCTCGACGAAGGTAATATCGCCGGGTTGAGCGTCGCCGAGCGTGCGGGCGTTCGAGATGGCGAGTTCCGGGTTGCCGAGAACTTCGCCTCGCACCCAGTCGGCCAGTTGCCGCACGGTGACGTTCACGGTGTGATCCCTTCTTCCGTGCGGGGCCGGAAAGTTCGGTCGCCCGGAGTTTGTGGAAGTTAGCGAACCCGCGTGGCCGGGACAAGCCCAACCGTTCGCGGGCGCAGCGGTGACATTGCTGGATATCGGCACGAAGGCGCTGTTGAGGAGAGGTGGAGAACGGGAAGGTCACGGGAGTGCAGGCTAGCGTAGCGGTTATTCCGGTTGGATGCCCGTGAGTTGCGCGAACTTAGTCGGGGAAACTATCCCTGCGTCCGTGACGACAGTCCCGCCGCTCGCTTCGGCGCACGCCCAGGTGACGCGATCGCGCGCCGCGAGGAGTGCTGCGTCGGCATTGCTCCAAACGATGCAGGTGATTGTGTCAGTGGATTGACGGACAGTGATCATGCCTCCACCGGCCGCGATTCGCAGTTCGCGCCAGCCGGTTTCAGGGGTTTCGTCCGGGAACGCCGGGAGGCCATCGATCATGCGCAGAGGGGCCGGTTCGCCGACACGTGCGAGGTAGGATTTTATTGCGTTCCACGCCGGTACTCTCCCGGCGGGGAACAAGATGATGCGGTCCAGACCCATCTGCGAGTCTCACTTGTCCTTGCCGGTTAGGATGTCTTCCAGGCGTTTCTTCTGTTCCGCGGTGAGTACGGCTTTCATGTCTTTAGTGCGGTCGGCCTTCATCGCGTCGATCTTGGCCTGCAGTTTCTCGACATCGTCGTCATACTTGTTCTGTACTTTGTAAATTTTCTGTACCTGGTCTTCGGTGAGTCCGAGTTTCTTCCAGTTGGGAGGAAGCACGCCTTTCACCTTCACCGGCGGTTCGTTCTTGTCGACCTTCTTTTCGTCGGGCTTGTTGTCTTCTTTCTTCGGTTCCTGTCCAACCAGACCACCGGACAACACGACGAGTCCGGCGAACAGGGCGGCGAGCATTCCGGCGCGAACCATGGGCGTACCTCGGGGTGGGAAAACGGCGGGTTAACTGAGACGCTCTAATATGCGTTTGGCACCTTTTCGGCCGCAAGCGAAAAATCGTCAGGAATGCGAAATCCTTACAACGCGTCAACGTCACCCGCCGCACCCTTTGGGTGCTTCTCCGCCTTCGCCACCCTCGCCACTGACCGCATCGGCCATTACGCGAAGTTGGATCACGCTGCGCTCCTGTTCTTTTTCCAGGTACGCGCGGCCCTTCTTCACGTTGACGTGATCCCACGGCAGTTTCTCGCCTACGGGACGCTGCCGCGTGCGGTAGAAGTCCACATCGATGCCCAAATCCGCAAACGCACTCCACCACACGTTAGGCTTGAAGCACTCCTTCCAGCCGTCGAACCGAGCGCCGCGTTTCCACGCTTCATATAGCCCAGGCGCGACGCGACGGTCGCCGCGAGTCAGGATGCCTTCCAGCAAACTGGTTTCGATGTCGTGCTGCTTGATCTTCACGAACTTGTTGCGCTTCTGGCGGTGCAGGTAGTCGCCGGCCCAGCGGAAGTATTCGCGGGTCTGCATCCCGTTCCACTGATACGGTGTGTGCGGCTTCGGGATGAAGTTCGACACCGACGCGGTGACTTCCTTGTGCCGCCCGGTCGCTTGCTTGCCCACTTCGCTGATCGCTTCTGCGAGTTCCACGATGCCGTCGAGATCCACAGTGCGTTCGCCCGGCAGCCCGCACAGGAAGTAGAGTTTCACGTGCGACATGCCAGCCTTGAACGCTTCGCGACAGCCTTCGATGAGGTCATCGTTCTTGATCGGCTTGCGGATCTGCGTCCGCATGTCGTCGCGTGCGACTTCCGGCGCGAGCGTCAGGCCCGCTCGTCGCCAGCCCTGCATCAATTGCGGCACGCTGCGGAGTTGGTGGTTCACGCGAAGGCTCGGGAGCGAAACGTTCACCCCCAAGGGGCCGAACACTTCGTGCATCCGTTTCACCAGTTCCTCGAAATGCGGGTAGTCGCTGCTCGACAGCGAGAGCAGACTGACCTCGTTCATCCCGGTGTTGCGGTAACTTTCGAGCGCCGCTTGCACGATGGTTTCGACCGAGCGCACGCGAAGGGGCCGCTTGATGACGGTGGACTGGCAGAATCGGCACTGCCACGGACAGCCGCGCATGATCTCGATCGCGATACGGTCGTGCGGCGTCTGCACGAACGACACGACCGGCTTTGTGGGAAGCGGGATGTCGTCGAGGTCTTGCGTGATCGTGCAACTTTCGATCTGCATCGGCACATCGGATCGCGTGCGGTTCACGGCCGCGATGGTCCCGTCCGCGTGGTAGTCGAACTCGTAGAACACCGGAGCGTAAGCCCATCGCGTGCTACCTACCAACTCGGCAAGCATCTCCAACCGGCGTTCCGGCGAAAGATCCCCTTCGCGAATCGCGACTTCCTTCAGCGCCATCCACTTTTCCATCACCCATGGCAACGACTCTTCGCCATCACCGATCACGAAGAGGTCCACGAACGGGGCGAGCAACTCCGGGTTCTGCGCACCGGGTCCGCCCGCGATCACGAGCGGGTCAGAAACGCGACGGTCCTTCGAGAAGTGCGGTATGCCTCCCAGGTCGATCATCGTGAGCAGGTTCGAGTAGCACACTTCGTATTGGAGGCTGAACCCTACGATGTCGAAGTCGGACAGTGGCGTGAAGGTTTCGAGTCCGTAGAGCGGGAGCCGGTTGCGTCGCAGTTCGCGCTCGAAGTCCATCCACGGCGCGAACGCGCGTTCGCAGGCCCACTGCGGATCATTGTTCATGATCGTGTAGAGCACCTGGAACCCGTGGTGACTCATGCCAAGCGTATACGCATCCGGGAAGCACAGGCACACTTTGCCGCGAACCTGCCGGTGGTCCTTCGGGAGCGAGTGAAGTTCGCCACCGGTGTACTGGGCGGGCGTCTTCACTCTGGGCAGCACCCGCAGGATGGCTTCGCGAACGTCGGTGTTCAACATGGAACGGCTCTCGATGGTCGGCGCGACTGGTCACGCCGATTATAGCAGTAACAGACGTGGTGACAGGCCGCTGCCCGCCAATCCGCGAGACAGGTCAGCGGTCTGTCACCACATAAGTCAGCAGGAACAAAGATGGACGAGCAAAGCGTGATCGCACAAACGCAACGATGGATCGCAGACGTGGTGATCGGGCTACACCTGTGCCCGTTCGCGCGGCGCGCCTTCGACGGCGCTCTGATCCGGTACGCGGTCACCGACGCGGCCGACACGAAATCACTCCGCGCCGCCCTCGCGGTCGAAGTTCGATCGCTCACCGAGACACCCGCCGGACAGGTCGAGACCGCGTTCCTGATTCACCCGAACGCGCTCGCGGATTTCCTCGATTACAACGATTTCGTGGTTGAGAGCGAAGACCTGATCGCGGAGCTCGGGTTGGAAGGTGTCATTCAGATCGCAAGCTTCCACCCCAAATACCAGTTCGCGGGTACGCGACCGGACGACGTGGAGAACTACACGAACCGGTCGCCGTTCCCGATGCTGCACCTGCTGCGCGAAGACAGCATCAGCGCCGTGAACGACGACCCCGAGACACTCCAGAACATCCCGCGGCGGAACGTCGAAACGCTCCGCCGCTTGGGTAAGGCACATCTCCTGGCGATGCTGGCCCGCGTTACTTCTTGAACATCGCGTGATTCGCGTCTCCGCGACTCAACATGTACGCAAGCATGTCTAAAACCTCGTTCTCATTCAACTCGTTGAGGAGTTTCTCGGGCATGAGTGAGATGCTCGACGGCTTCACCTCGGCCACGTCTTCCTTCTTGATCTCCACGACCTTGCTCGAATCCTCCGGGTCGGTAACGATCACGTACTTGCCGCCCGCGTCGTTCACGATCTTCCCGGTGATGGTCTTGTCGGCCGTCGTGCGTATCACCGACGCCTTGTATTGATCGGAAACCACCTTGCTCGGTTCCACGAGTGCTTCGGCCAACTCCTTGATGCCGAAACGCCCGGCGACTTGCGACAGGTCCGGCCCAGTCGCGCCGCCGTCGCCGCCCATGCGGTGACACACGACGCACCGCGCCGCGGCGTAGGCGCGCTGACCGTTCTTGAAGTCGCGCCCGCTCTTCAGTTTCTCTTCGAGCGCCACGACGCTCGCGGTTGTCCACTCCTTGCCCGGGCCGAGCGGTTTAGGGAGCACCGATGCCTTGTACGCGGGGCGTAGGCCCGCGGCTTCGATTGTCAGCCGATCAACGTCCGTCGCGTTCGCGAACGCGTCTTTCTCGATGTTCGTCAGGAAGCCCTTGAAACTCGAACCGCCGCTCTTGGTTTGGGCTTCCTTGAGGGAACTGTAATAAGCCTTCCAACGGTCCATGCTCCAGCCGACGGTCGCGTTGCGCAGCGTGAACAGGTAGGACAACTTCTGCTGGTCTGGAGCGTTCTTGAGCATGGCCGTGATGGTGCCACCATAGCCACGGTTGCGGAGGAGCAGGTCGTCCAGTCCCTCCTGCGTCAATGGCTTCGACGGTTTCTTCATCTCCGCCGTCACCTTTTCAACAATAGTGGGCGACTTGAGGTAGACGAGAACCTGCGCGAGTTCACGGTTCACCAGATCGGACTTGAATGGGAACAGTGGGTCAAGTTTCGCGGCCAATGTTGCGCCCGCGACCTTCTCCGGCTCACCGGTTCGCGTGAACACGACCTGATACGCGCGAAGCAGGTCGAGTTGTTGGCGCTCGTCGAGTTTGGCGAAGTCGAGTTCCGCGAGCTTCGCTAGCAGTTTCGGTTGCAGCGCCTTCTCGCTCTGGTGCGCCAGTCCGACAACAACGGTAATAACGGCATCCGGGTCACCAATCGCGAGCGCCTTGTCCTGCCACTGCTTCACTGGTTGGTGTTCGAGCGCAACCCGCGCCGAGTAACGGACAAAGCGGTCCTTGTGCGCCAACAGAGGAAGAAGGAACTCCACCGCCTTCGCGGTATCGGTCGCGGGCGAGTGGTACTCTTCGATCTGCTTCAACAACTTCCGCTCCGCAGTTGCTACAGTCACGGTCTCCGCTTTCGCAGTCGAATCCGTGCCGACGTAAGTAACGCGGTACAGTTCGCTCTGCGCGCCGCGCCCGCCGATCGTGAAGTACATCGCGCCGTCAACCGGGTTAATAACCACGTCCGTGAGCGGCAGCGGCGTGCGGCTCAGGAACTCTTCCTTCGTCGCCTTGTAGGTCGCGCCGTCGGCAGTTGTGTGGATCGCGTACATCGTGCCGAACGTCCAGTCGCAGATGTACAGCGCCTTCTGGTACCTCGCGGAGAACTTCGCACCGTAACCGAACTCCACGCCGACCGGTGAACCCGGTCCGATGTCAACCGCCGCGGGAAGCGAATCGACGTAGTATGCAGGCCACTTGCCGGTGCCCGAACGCCAGCCGAGTTCGCTGCCACTGGTCGCGTGGTTTACACGCGTCGGCCGGTACCACGGCGTCCCGTAGTCCCACTCCATGTCCGCGTCGTAAACGAACATCTCGCCATCGGCATTGAACGCGAAGTCATAAGGATTGCGGTAGCCGGTCGTGAATATTTCCCAGGTCTTGCCGTCGAAGTCGGTCTTCGCGACGTAGCCGCCCGGAGCGAGAATTCCCCGCGCGTGCCCGCCGGCGTCCCACTGGCGTGGAAGCACATGGTCTTCGCTCCAATTCTTTGGAACGCGACTATGCGCGAAGTCTGCGGGCGGTTGCGTGTGGTTGCCGCAGATGACGTACAGTGACTTGCCATCTGGCGCGAGGCGCACCGCGTGCGGCCCGTGTTCGCCGCCACCCTGAAGCGCCTTCAGCTTCTCGACCTTGTCGAGCGTGTCGTCGTTCTTCGAGGAAGTCACGCGATACAGGCCACTGCCGGGGCCGCCGTTGCACACGACATACAATGCGTTCTTGTGCCACAACAGCCCCTGCGCGGCGCTGATCTTCGCGGGGATTTTCTCGACTTTCGTTTCCTCTCCGGTGCCGACCTTTCCAGGCGTGATGCGGTACAGCCCCAGCCCGCCCTGATCGCTCGCGATCAGCCGGCCCTTGTCGTCGGCCGTCAGGTTGACCCACGAACCGAGCGTCGCCTTCGGCACGGTAAACAGCTTCTCTACCTTGAATCCCGGAAGCGTGACAAACGTGTTCGCAGGAACCTTCGAGCCGGGTTGCACCGCGGCGCTCGCGTCGAATACCTTGCCCCACGGGGTGTCGCCGTATGTCGCGATCTTCTTGACCTTCACCTCGGCCCCGCCCTTCTTCTCGGAGGCGAGCCACGACTCACCGGAGACGACGTACTTCACATCGCCCTTTTCGTCGACCATCGCGAGCTTGAACACAAACGCGGCCTGCCCACCGTCGTTCTTCACCTCCGCGACCAGTTCGTTCTTGTCCTTGATGAGCGCGGATACGTCGGCCTCCGCGCCGTCCTTCCATTCGTCGGACGCGGCCACTTGCTTGCCATTAAGGAAAAGCGTGACGCTATTGTCCGCGGACACTTTCAAGCGCGCGGCCTTCACGCCGGTCGCGGCGAACTCGGTACGGAGAGCGTAGTTCTTGGTCGGGGTCGCGCCCCAAACCCACTGCGGCACCGGACCGCCATCGAACCGTTTCGCCCAGTCTGAGGACACAATCTCGACCGGCACCGGCTTCGGCACCTCGCCGCGCTCGACCGTCGGTGCGACGGTGGGCTTCTGCGTGAAGGTGTCGTCAGCGCGTGCGAGAGTACAAAGCGCCAGGGAGAGGAGTGCGAGTGTTGTTTTGCGCATGATGTTGGGGGTTTGGGGAGCAAGCCGCCCCTTTGCGAAGGGGCGGCTTGGATCAGTTGAGCGAGGACATTGAGCCTGAGTTCAGTCGCGCCTGACGTCGGGGACAATCAGGCCAGAATCTCTTTCACGACCTTACCGTGAACGTCGGTAAGCCGGTAGTCACGGCCCTGGAACCGAAACGTCAGTTTCGTGTGATCGAAGCCGAGGCAGTGCATCAGTGTGGCCTGCAAGTCGTGAACGTGAACCATGTCCTTCGCCGGCTTGAAGCCGAGGTCGTCGCTTTCGCCGTGCGTGTGCCCGGCCTTGATGCCGCCGCCCGCGAGCATCAGCGAGAAGCAGTCCGGAAAGTGGTCTCGACCGAGCACCTGACCGCCCGCCGTGCGGCCCTCGCGGAACGGCGTGCGACCGAACTCGCCGCCCCACACGATCAGCGTGTCTTTGAGCAAATCGCGATTCTTCAAGTCCTTGATCAGCGCCGCGACCGACTGTGTCGTCGTGGTGCCCTTCTTGGTGAGACCGTCGCGGATGTCTTCGTTCGGGTTGGTGCCGTGGAAGTCCCAGCCCCAGTCGAAAAGCTGAACGTACCTCACGCCCTGCTCGATCAGGCGTCGCGCGAGCAGGCAGTTGTTCGCGAAACTCCCGGCGCCCGGCTTCGCACCGTAGGACTCCAGCACCTTCGCCGGTTCCTTCGAGATGTCCATTACCTCGGCAGCTGAGAGCTGCATTCGGAACGCGAGTTCGTACTGCGAAATCCGCGTCCGCGTCTCCGGGTGGCCGAGTTCCTTCTCTTGCAGTTCGTTTAAGCCTTTCATCGCGTCGAGGCCGAGGCGCCGCATGTCGCGGTCGAGTCCGGGAGGGTCGCTAAGGTACAGCACCGGTTCGCCCTTGCTACGGCACTGCACACCTTGGAACACGCTCGGCAGGAATCCGCTGCCCCAACAGCCCTGCCCACCGCTCGGCTGCACGCCGTTTGAGATGAGCACAACAAAGCCGGGTAGATTCTCGCTCTCGTTGCCGAGTCCATAGCACGTCCAGGCGCCGAGACTCGGGCGCCCCTGACGCGCGAATCCAGTGTATAGGAGCAACTCGGCGGGCGCGTGGTTGAACTCGTCAGTCTTCATCGAACGAATAACAGTGACGTCGTCCGCGACCTCGTGGAGCGGTTTGATCGCGTCGGACATCCAAGTCCCAGCCTTGCCGTGCTGTTTGAACGGCTGCCGCGTACCCAGGAGTTTGGGTACCCCCGACGTGAACGCAAACCTCTTTCCCTTGAGGTGTTCGTCAGGGCAGTTCTTCCCGTCCTGTTTCTGCAACTCTGGCTTGTAGTCAAAGATGTCCAGGTGCGGCGGCGCACCGGACATGTGCAGGTAAATGACGCGCTTGGCTTTCGCTGCGAAGTGCGGCTTCTTCGGCGCGAGCGGGTTCTCGGTCCGCGGTGTATCGGCGTGAGCCTCGCCCAGGAGCGACGACAGCGCAAGTCCGCCCAGCCCCAGCGAGGAGTTCTCGAGGAAGTTGCGGCGCGTAACGGCCTGAAGCAATTCAAGTCGCGGGTGCATATTCACTCCCAATCACGCCCATCGACTACGATCGATGGGCCGTAAGATCAACGCTTCATCAACATTTCGTCGAGGTTCATGATCACGTTCACCACGACGGTCCACGCAGCGGCTTCGCTCACATCCACGCCCTTCGGGAGCGGGCCGAGCGGGTTCGTGGCGAACTGCGTCGCCTTCGTCGCGTCCTTCGAGAACTTCGCCTTCGCATCGTCGAAGAGCTTCGCGAGCACCGTCACTTCAGCGTCACTCGGCGCGCGAACCAGACACGCGCGGAACGCGAACGCGGCCTTCGCCGCAGTGGTCTTCCCGCCGTTCTCGATCGTGCGCCGCGCCAGCGATTGCGCCGCTTCGATGTACACGGGATCGTTCATCGACACCAGCGCCTGAAGCGGCGTGTTGGTGCGCCCGCGGCGCACGACGCACGCGTCGCGGTTCGGCGCGTCGAACGTGGACATCGACGGGTACGGGTTCGAGCGCCGCCACTGCGTGTACACGCCCCGCCGGTACTTGTCCTCGCCGGTAGATGTCTGCCAGTCGATCGACCCGCCGAACGCGGCGCTCACGCCGAGGTTCGGTTGCTGCGGCCGAACCGACGGACCAAGTGTTTTCGTACTCAGCAGTCCGGCCGCGAAGAGCGATTGGTCGCGGATCATCTCGGCAGAGAGCCGCACGCGCGGACCGCGCGCGAGCAGTCGGTTGTCCGGGTCTTTCTCGAACAACTCCGGGGTCACTTTCGCGGACTGCCGGTAGGCGCTCGACATCGCCAGGAGCTTGAGGAACTCCTTCGTGTCCCATTTCTTCGCGATCAATTCCGTAGCAAGCCAGTCGAGCAATTCGGGGTGACTGGCTTGTTCGCCTTGAGCGCCAAACTCCTCGCTCGTGCGAACGAGGCCCGTGCCAAAGATTTGCTCCCAGAACCTGTTCGCGACGACGCGCGCCGTCAATGGGTTCTCTTCACTCACCAGCCACTTCGCCAGGTGAAGTCGATTCAAGCCGCCGGGCTGCGGTCCGGCGACCACCTTCAACGCAGGAAACGCAGCCGGGGTGCCTTCTGTCACTTCTTCGCCGAGATCCATGAAGTTGCCGCGGAACTGAAGCTTGGTCTTCCTACGCGCAGCGCCAGTTAGTTCCTTCATGATGGGAACAGTGGTCAGCGGCTTCACCGCCGCGAGGTCTTTCTTGAGTACCGCGAGTTTGTCACGCTCCGTTTTCATTTCCTCCGGTTTCTTGCCCTTCAGAGCGGTTTCGAGGTCCGCGATCTGCTTTTCCAGATCCGTTTTCTTCTTGAGCAGTTCGTCAGTCCAGAAAGGCAGCGTCGGACTTTCGTCCGGTCGGTCCGCGTCCGCGCTGTTGTTAAAGAACGCGAGTGACCGAAAGTATTCGACCTGCGTGATCGGATCGTACTTGTGCGTGTGGCACTGCGCGCACGCCATCGACGTTCCCATCCACACCGTGAAGGTGGTGTTGACGCGATCCACTACCGCGACATTGCGGAACTCCTCGTCATTCGTGCCGCCCTCGCTGTTGGTCATCGTATTGCGGTGAAACGCGGTCGCGATCAGTTGTTCCGTGGTCGGGTTGGGGAGCAGGTCCCCGGCGAGCTGCTCAAGCGTGAACACGTCGAACGGCTTGTTCGCGTTAAACGACTGAATGACGTAATCGCGATACTTCCAGATGGTGCGCTGCGGGTCGTCGGCGTAGCCAGCGCTGTCCGCGTAGCGGGCCAGGTCGAGCCACATACGCGCCCAATGTTCCCCGAACGCGGTCTTCGCGAGCATTTTGTCAACGAATTTTTCGTAGGCTTGCGTCGTCTTGTCCGCCACGAACGTTTCGACTTCTTCCTGCGTCGGCGGCAGGCCCGTCAAGTCGAGCGCCGCGCGACGCGCGAGCGCGTACCGGTCCGCTTCCGGCATCGGCGCGAGTTTCTCTGCTTCGAGCCGCGCGAAGATGAACGCGTCGATCGGGTTTGCGATTTGGTACTTGGTTTTTGGGAGTTCAGACCGCTTCGGCGCGACATACGCCCAGTGTGTTGTGTAGGTCGCGCCTTCCTTAATCCACTGCTTGAGAATTTCGACCTCGCGCGCCGTGATCTTCTTGCCGGTCTTGACCGGCGGCATCACGCTCTTGTCGTCCGGGGTCGCGGTGAGCCGCGTAATCAACTCGCTCGCGTCCGGTTTGCCCGGAACGATGGCAGCAGCTGTTGCCCCCTCGCGCACGTCAAGGCGCAACCTCGCCTTCCGCACCTTGTCGTCGGGACCGTGGCACTGGAAGCAGTTGTTCGACAGGATCGGGCGCACGTCGCGGTTGAAGTCGATCTTCGCGGGGAGCGGTTGTGCGCGCGCGACTGGGGCAGCAAACACGAGCAGCGTGAACGACAAACCGAGCAAACCGGTGGGAAGACGCACGGGCACCCTCAACGAAGGAGTGTGGCGAGAACGACCACGGTGGGCCGGTGGTAGGCGGGGCTGATTGCTAGTGTACCGGACAGAAGGCGAGAGTGGGAAGGAAAACGGAAGCTCACTTCGGGGCCGGCGAACTCGGCGTCCAACTCGGGCGGAACGATTCCTGTTTGTGACGCGACTTGTGGTACGCCTCGGCCAGGATCAGCAGCGAGTAGCACCGCGCGCGAAACAGGGCGGCGTCGTCACCCTTCACGGCGGCGGACTCGGCCGTCCCCGCGAGTTTCATGTGCGTGTCGAAGTCGGTCGGGATCCCGTGCGCGCGGATCACTTCGAGCAGTGACGTTTCCACCTGGGCGAACCGCTCGGCGAGTTCCACTGTCACGCGGCAATCGTGTTTCTTGTAAATGTTGAGTTCGCGCGGCGCGGTGTCGGCGGCGACCTCGACCCCGCCGACCGGTGGTTCTTCCTGCGTGTGTGCGATCAAGCCCACAATCCCAACGAGGATCAGGATCGCCGCGACTGCGAACACGAGCGGCGCGCCGAATACACCGCCGAGTTGCATGATCAGCGACACCAGCGCGAGACCGACACCCGCACCCAGGACCGAAAACGACCACGGCACTCGCTTGTGCCACGATGCCCATAGGCGTGCGAGCGGGCTTCGATTGTTGGCCTTCTCCGTGGCGGTCGATCCGTGCCCGCCAGGTACCTTGACGATTAACACCGTAATGTTGTCCGGACCGCCGCGAAGGTTCGCGAGTTGCACGAGGAACCGCGCCGCGTCGTCCGGCGGAAGCGCCGTCACGACCGCGCCGATCTCCTGCGGAGTCACGACGTTGGTCAACCCGTCGCTGCAGAGCAGGAACGCGTCCCCAGGTTCGACCGGGTGCGGGCCTTCGATGTCGACTTCGACTTCCGGGTCCGGGCCGAGCGAACGGATGATCACGTTCTTCTTGAAGTCGCCGAGTTCGTCCGGGTCCACGCCTTGGCGTCTGGCGATCTCCCAGACCCACGAATGATCGAAGGTGAGTTGCTCGGCTTGGCCCGCACGGATGCGGTACGCCCGGCTGTCGCCGACGTGCCCTACCCACGCGCCTTCGGGCCGGATGAAGAGGGCAGTACTGGTCGTGCCCAGCCCGCGGAACTCTGGATTCTGCTGACCGATTGCGAAGATGCCGGCGTTGGCTTCCTGGAACGCGCGGCGGATCGCGGGGATGATCCCGTCTCTGGCGTGCTTGGAATAAAGAAATGGGATGTCGCGCGCGGCCTTCGCGCTAGCTTTCTCGCCGACCGCGTGACCGCCCATGCCGTCGGAAACAACGAAAACGTGCCCCTGCACCGCGAACCCGGCCGCATCCACAGCGGGTTGCGCGGCGCACGCGTCCTGGTTGTGGCTCCGTTTCACGCCAACGTCAGTCAGCGCGGCAAACCGCACTGGTTCAAAAGCCGACACGCATCACCTCATTACTCTGCCACATGCATCCTACTCTAACGGCGGGAACAATGCTGCCGCACGAGCGGAAATCCTGTTCCGCGGGTGACGTTGACCGAGTCTGGGGACACTGGTATGCGGGCGACTTATTAAATGCAACACCGTTCATGGCCGCGGAGAAACCGGGATGACGACGGCGCGAACCGTGCGACTCGTGGCGGCGCTGACCGGCTTGGCCATCGCGGGGTGCGTGGACCGCCGGTTCGTCATTGAATCGAACGTCCCGAACGCTCAGGTCTACATCGACAACCGGTCGATCGGTGCGGCGCCCGCGCACACACCGTTCGAGTATTACGGGCACTACACGATCAAAATTGTTCACCCCGGCTACGAAACGTTGGAAAAGCGCGTTCACGTGACCGCCCCGTGGTACGCTTACCCGCCGTTCGACTTCCTCGCCGAGGTGGTGTGGCCGTTCCACATCCGGGACACCCGCCGTTACTACTTCGAGTTGAACGAAGCGACACCGACCCGTACCGACGACATCCTCATTGCGGCCGACGCACTGCGGCAGCGTGGGATCGCACTGCCCCCGCCGGACCGCCCCGCCGAACCTCGCCCGCCCAAACCCGGTCCGCAACCGATGTTGCCCAGCCCGGTGCCAAGTGTGTTACCGTAACGACGACGCGATCTGGATGAACCGCGTCTCGAACACCTCGCGCTTCGACCACTCGCACCAGCAGTGGAGTACGACGGTCTTGTCGCCGACGCGCACCCCGGACACCACGATCAACCGCGATTCCGACGACGCGGCAATTCTTTTCGTTACCGGGTCCACGACCTTGCTCTCGAGCCGGACGTGTGGCGTCGTTCCCTTGGGCAGTTCGTCGCCCACTGCTTCGCCCGCGAGTTCGGTGAACGTCGGCGCGGGGAGCGGACTCGTCAGACCCACGCTCGACATCTTGACATGGTCAATCCAGTGCGTCTCGACGTACGCTCGCGCCTGTTGGAGCGGGTCGCCCGCGGGATCGAGAAGGTAGACGCGCAGATCGGCGTCGTCCGAGAGCGCCTTGCGGTCGTTACGCGGCGTATGGTTGATCCGCAGCAACCGGTCGAGATCGGGGTTTATCTTCTTGTCCGCTTCGTGCGACTCCTCGTTCCAGATGGCGTCCGCGTCGGTAAACGTGTACGGTGTCGTGGCTCCCTTGTAATCGACCTCTTTCGCGACGACCTCGCGCCAGTTATCGCGGGTCGGATCGAGGAGCTTAAAACCCTTGCGGAACCGGGCGAACTCGTCCTTCAACCCGTCGAAGTCGCCCTCCCCGGACCAGCCCACCCAGAAGTATCCGATGCCCTTACTCGCGACGGCGTAGGCCTCGCCCTGCCAGATCAGCCCGTCGGGCGAGGGCGCTCGGAACTTGAACGCGTGCCGCGCGCCAACGACCTGACCGAGCCAATTCGTTTCGGACGCGAGTTCCTCTTCGTACTTGGTGAACAACTTTTGCATCGGCAGGACGAGATGGCGCCGCATCTCGGTTGAGCGCGGCGACCGCCCCTTGGCGTACTCGGCCGACCCGAACGCGACGTAGGCTTCGGGGTTCTCGCGCTTGAACCCGTAGGCGTATGGCGTACCGACTTTACGCCAGGTGGCGTCGTCTTGCGTCCAGCCGGTCGGAAGCGCGTCGAGGCCGACGTTGCGGTCCTTGTCCCGGAGGGCGATGTCGGTCGGGCCAGGATCGCGCTTCCCGAGGTTCAACACCTTGAAGAGGATCGCGAGCGTGGTGCCGGCCATCAGCACGGCCGCGATGCCCGCGAGGATGAACACCTGATACGAACTGGTCCGGCGCCCGGGAATCGGCGCGTCCGGGTCGCGGTCCTCAACGGCCGAGCGGCCGACCGCTTCAAACTCTGTGTCTACAAAGTCCGGTCTACTCGGAGGGGGTGGGGGCGCGGCGCTCGGCGCGCCGAGTGTGAACTGCATCGAGCAGCGTGGGCAACTGAGCACCACGCCGGTCGGCACCTGGGACGGGTCGAACGCGTAGGGGCAACTCGGGTTCGGGCATTTCAGCATGTTGCTCATCGGTGTTTCGGTCCCGGGGTGCGTTCCTGCGCTATTTACAGTGTATCGTTCGCCGGAACGGAAGGCGGAACCGGTTCCGCGGGCTTCCGCACTTCCAACTCCGTCGGCTCCAACACTTCCTCGGTTTCGTCCGTGTCGACTGCGTCCGGAAGCTCGTTGACTTCCGGTTCGAGTTCGACCAGTTCCAGCGGGTCCGCGGCCTTCGGGTCGGCAACGCGGATCGCAGTGTCGCCTGACAGGATCGCGAGCAACTCGGGGAGCACCGCCTTCGCGCGCCATCCGCGGCATAGCGCGACATCCGGCAGCGATTCGCCGTACACGCGACTGCGCACGATCGCCTTCAAATCCGACCCCGAGGAAACGAGGTTCGCAGCGAGCCGATTCCGGCCCGAAAAGTCCGCGAGAACGACGTTCAGCAGGTTCCCGAGCAGAACGATATTCGAAGTGTCGTTGTCACGTGCTTCCGGTTCCGGGCACTGTTCCGGCGGCAGCGCTTTAGCACGCCGGATGGCTTCGATGATTGCGTCTTCTTGCCCGCGCGGCAACCCGCGAACCGTGTGCAGTTCTTCGGCCTTCGTTGGGCCACGCTTCGTGATCTCGATGAGAAGATCATCGCGCATGAGGAACCGCGGCGGCCGGTTCAGGCGCTCCGCGAACTTGTCGCGCCAGCCATAAACCTCGCGCGCGACCGCGAGTTCGCGCCGGTTCAATGCGCCGATACCCTTGATTTTCCGCCAGCGCTCGACGGTCACATCGTCCGCGACCGCTTTTCGCACCGCGGTGGCGAACTCCTCCTGTGCCCATTCGAGCCGCTTGTGCCGCTTCAATCGCTCCGTGAGTTTGCGGTGCGCCGGGAGCAGGAATCGCACGTCGTCGTAGGCATACCGCACCTGTGCGGGCGTGAGCGGACGCTGCCGCCAGTCGGTCAGCGTTTCGCCCTTCGTCATGCGCTGGTGAAGGAGATCGTGAACCAACCCCGCGTAGCCGATGGGGTACGTCATCCCGACCAGCCCCGCGGCGATCTGCAGGTCGAACACATTCGGCGGCGCTCCCCCGGATTGAAAGTGGCACATGCGCACGTCTTCGCGCCCGGCGTGGACGATGACCGTGCGTTTCGGGTCGAGCAGCAGATCCCAGAAGCCGTCGAGCGACCCGCATTCGTAGGGGTCGATGACGAATAGTTGCTCGGCGGTGGAGACCTGAACGAGACACAGTTCCGGGCGGTACGCGTCTTCGCCCACGAATTCGGTGTCGAAACCGACCAGCGGCATTTCAGCGAGGTGGTCGAGGCACACGCCGAGTTGTTCCGGGGTCGTGACGAAGTGTTCGGGGAGAGAAGGTCGTTTGACCGGGCGGCGGGCCATAAGGGGAAGCCTGCGTGCGAGTAGGATGCGAGTCTATCGTGGCGCGTGGTCCGCGGAGCGGTCAACGCCGTGCGCCTGCCGTTTGGCATATTCCGGGAACGCGAACTGCCCAGACGGTAGAATCGCTTGAGCCACTTCGCGGAGGTTGTGATGCTCGACGAGTTGCTGGAACAGAAGGTGGTGATCGACCTGGTCAGCCCCTACGTGTGCCTCGGGCGGCTGGTGAAGTACGACGACCATTTCTTGGAGCTGAAGAACGCGGACCTGCACGACCTGCGTGACACGGACACGTCGCGTGAGTTGTACGTGGCGGACTCGGTCGCGACCGGCATCAAGCGGAATCGCAAGCGCGTGTTCGTGCGCCGGAGCGAGGTCGTCGCGATCTCGAAGCTGGAAGACGTGGTGGACGAGTGAGCGACAAGCCGTTTGACCCGGGGGAAAAAGTCGGTTGGAAGGAAACCGGGAGACAACTCCTCGGTATCATCCTCGGCTTCCTGATCGCCGCGATCAGCTTCGTGGCGCTGTACTCGGGTTCTCGTCTGGAACGGGTTTATCCGGCATTTGGCTGGGTATCATTTGTGGTGGTTTTGTTGCTCCTGGCTTTTTTTTTCTCAACCGGTTTTCGAAGCGGTGATGGACAAACCAACAGGTCTTGTTCGCTTCACCCCGCGACTTCCGCGAGCCACCGCCGCAGCAACCCCGTTAGCGTCGTCATCTCGGCCGCGTTCAGCGACGGGAGCGAGTCCTTCGCTTCCGTAAAGCGTGTCTTCGTCGCGTTGTCGATTGCGCGACGGCCCTTCGCGGTCAGTTCGATTACCACCATCCGGCGGTCGTCGGGATTCGGTTTGCGCGCGACGTAACCCGCTTCCGCGAGCGCGTCGAGCCGCGCCGTCATGCCACCACTCGACAGCACCACGCTTTCGAGGAGGCGCGTCGGCGTTAAGCCGCCTTTCTTCCCGTGGCGCCGCAACGTCGCGAGGATGTCGAACTGCCCCAGCGTGAGTTTGTGCTTCTCCAGACTGCTCTCGACGTCTCGCTCCAGGTGCTGCGCCAACACGATCACGCGACCCACGACTTCCAGCGGCGACGGGTCCAAATCAGGGCGCGCCGCTTTCCACTGCGCGATGAGCCGGTCCACGACATCGTGTACCCCGGTGACTTCCGCGGGCTGAGTTGCGTCGGTCGTGTCCATGTTTGAATTCTTGACGTCGAAGTAATTTTTCGTAACCTCTCCGCAGAGCATATTCCCTTTCCCAACAGTGAGTAGACCACATGAAAGAGATTCGCATCGGCGACACCGTTGAGCAAGCCATCGAGCGCGCGGACTATCCGCTCGACCGCGTTCGCAACATCCTGAAGGACGAAGTCGTCGCGGTCGTCGGCTATGGCGTGCAGGGTCGCGGGCAATCGCTCAACATGCGCGACAACGGCATCAAGGTGATCGTCGGCCAGCGCAAAGGCGGCAAGGCTTACGACCTCTGCCTCGAAGATGGCTGGAAGCCGGGCGAGACGCTGTTCGACCCAGTCGAAGCCGCCACGAAGGGCACCGTCGTGCAATACCTCCTGTCCGACGCCGGACAGAAAGCGATGTGGCCCGAGATCAAGCCGGCGCTCACAAAGGGTAAGGCGCTTTACTTCTCGCACGGCTTCTCGATCGTGTTCAACGACCAGACCGGCGTGAACCCGCCGCCCGACATCGACGTGATCCTCGTCGCGCCGAAAGGGTCGGGCACTACGGTGCGGCGGCTGTTCGTCGAGGGTCGCGGGATCAATTCCAGCTTCGCGATTCACCAAGACGCGACCGGCAAGGCCCGTGAGCGCTGTCTCGCACTCGGCATCGCGATTGGTTCCGGCTACCTGTTCGAGACCACCTTCAAGAAGGAAGTCGTCAGCGACCTGACAGGCGAACGCGGCGTGCTGATGGGCGCCATCTACGGATTGTGGCTCGCGCAGTACGAAGTGCTCCGCGCCAACGGGCACTCGCCTTCGGAAGCCTTCAACGAGACCGTGGAAGAAGCAACGCAGAGCCTGTACCCGCTGATCGCGGAAAAGGGCATGGACTGGATGTACGCGAACTGCTCGACCACCGCGCAACGGGGCGCGCTCGACTGGTTCAAGGCGTTCCGCGACGCGTCCAAGCCGGTGTTCGAGCAACTCTACACGTCGGTCGCAACTGGTGAAGAGGCGCGCCGCACGCTCGACGCGAACAGCCGCCCGGATTACCGGCAGCAGTTGGAGAAGGAACTGAAGGAGATCGCGGAAAGCGAGATGTGGAAAGCCGGCGCGCAAGTGCGGGCACTCCGCCCCGAACGTCAGGAGTGATGCGCCGCGCGGGTGTTTTCCGCTCCGCTACCCCACTTGCTCACGATCAGCCTAGCAAACCCAGAGGTTCCACCCTCCAGTGACATCGCACAATCACAAACGAACGTAATCATGACTAAAGCGATTGCCAATAACTTATCTACCGATTTGAAACGACTTGGAATTTTTTTTCGGCCGACATCCGGCGCGCGCTTCGGCCATAACTGCTTACCGCGCCCCCTGAACCGCGAACTGGTCGGGACGCTCCCATCATCGGGCGAATCTCCCCGCGCCGGTGGCCTATTGACACCCCTTTCGCTCGCCTTCTATGATGCCCTCACTGAACTGAGCCGCCACTCAATCACACCCGTCGTGGCTCAGGTCGATTCGTGCCAATGATTTGACCTATCATACCGGCACACAAGCGTTTAGAGACAGTGTTTCGTTTTCGCCGATATCCGCGGGTTCGTTCCGCTGGGAGTGTCGCCATGCCGACCCACAATCCCATCGCCGAGTTCCGGGCCGCCTGGCTTCCGCACGCAACGAAAGACGGGCTGTCCCGCATTATCGAGCTGCTCGAAAAGGGGAGTCCGCTGTTAATTCACGGTGCGTTCACGCGAACCATGCCGATGGGCTGTCTCGCGTCGCACATCGCATGGAATCACCCGCAGACGTGCAAGTACCAACAAGAAGCCGGCGTGCTGTGGCTCTCGCGGGTCGCGAAACTCAACCCCGCGACTTCGTCCGTCATCCTCGCGTGGGACCGCGACGGCACCGCCGACTTTACTCTTAGATCCGATCTCCTCGAAGCCTGCCTCGAGGAGCGCTGGCGTCGCGAAGAAGTCTCCGGCACACCCGAACCGGCCCTCTGTTGAATCACCTCCGCCGCGCCCGCCGCACCCGTGCTTAACGCGATCTCCAATCTGGAACGACTCGGTCGGCTCGCGGCGTTCGCGCTGCGGGCTGTGCCCGCTTTCGTCGCGGCGCTCCCGCGTGTCGGTCAGTGGCTGAAGCCACTGTACGCGGTCGTCATCGGCGGGCTTCCGCTCGCGACCGTGACCGGGCTTGCCCTCGGTGTGGTCATCTGGATGCACACTCGCGACGTGCTGGCCCGTACCGGGACCGGCGCCGTCGAATACCTTCCCACATTCCTAGCCGCAGTTGTCCTGCTCGAACTCGCACCGGTCGGCGCTGGGTTGATCGTGGCGGCGCGCACCGGCGCGAGTCTCGGCGCGGAACTCGCCTCAATGAAAGTGAGCGAACAGATCGACGCGCTCGAGTTGCTGGGGGTGTCGCCTCTACGTCGCTTGGTTGGGCCGCGTGTGGTCGCGTGTGTGTTCGCGGTGCCAGCGCTTCACATACTGATCGCCACGACCGCGCTCGGCAGCGGGTTCGTCGCGGAAATGGCAACCGGTTCGACGACCTATCTCAAGTACGACACGGCAGCGGTGCGCGAACTGTTGCTGCAGGACGTGATCCCAGCCGGGTTGAAGACGCTCGTCTTCGGCTTGGTCGTCGGTGTCACGGGCTGCTTCATCGGCTTACATGCGCGCGATGGCTCGGAAGGTGTGGGCCACGCCGCAACCGATAGCGTGGTCGCGTGCATCCTCCTCGTGTTGGCCGTCGATGTGCTGCTCGTCGGGCTGATCAAGGCAATTCAGGCGTTCTTGTAAGTGCGCCGGAGTGCGGGATGAATTGCCAACATCGGACGTGGGAGCGGCGCGTTGGGCGAACCTGGGCGACACGCCGCCCTCAACCCCGACCCGCGCTCCTTGGGCGACAATGGAGCTTGGGCGGTGATGAAGGGCCGTTTCGAGCCTGCGCGTACCTGTTCACGAAGGTTATCGCACGAAACCGTTGCGTGCGGACTGCCATACCGGACACGAGTTTCAAGAAATCACGCAAGCCTTGGATTCCTGGCCTGCTCCGAAGCCATGTGGTCGGGCGTGCTAACGACCGTGTGGTCACGCGTGAGATTTGGCGCAACCATCTCGTCCGGGTCAAACGCACGCGCCAAACCGGGGTCGAGAATCTTCACCACTGCCGGCTCGTTCGCCGGCGGCAGGTGTCGCTCGCCAGCGACGATGATGTTACTCGGCTTCACGTCGCGGTGAACGATGCCAGCCTCGTGCGCGTGTTGCAACCCGAGCGCCGCCTGGCGCGCGGACTCGCATGCCTCGACCACTCCCAGTTGCTTGTAGTCGCGCATCATTCGGGCGAGATCGATCCCGTCCACGAACTCCATCGCGAGGTAGATCTTGCCGTCGGTCTCGCCCGCAGCGTCCACGCGGACGATATTGGGGTGATGCAGTTTGCCTACGGCTTCAACCTCGCGCGCGTACCGGCTGTGCACACTGGGTTGCTCACCAACGACGGGCGGATGATCTTTAGATCAACGAGGCAATCGAGGCGTGCGTGCCGCGCGCGGAACACCTTGCACATCCCGCCTTCGCCGAGTTTGTTGAGGACGACGTAAGGGCCGACGATCAGTTCCGCGGCCTTGCCACAAATTAGCTTGCCGAGTTGATAGTGGGTGACGCGTTCGCGCCTGATGATGTACCGGATCCCGGCCTGCAGGTCGTGCCCGAACGCGGACAGGTCATGAGCCATCACCGCGAGGTGTTCGGGGTGAACAGCCCGCTGACCCGGAGGGCGCTGACCAGGTCTTCGATCGAATCGAGTTGCATTCAGGCGTGTCCTGGGCCGGCGTCGCCATGATTGAGAACTGGATCGAGTGCTGACGGGTCCGATTCTTCCTATTGTAGCTCGCGAGCGCGCGATCTGGTGCGAAACCCCAGGTTCGTGCGGTGATTTCCGCTCGCGCACGGCCAACGCGACTGGATGAATTGCGTTTAAAAGCCGACCATATGCTGTATCCGTCGCTCGAGGAGAAGCCGATGAGCCAAACCGAGAAGTTGCAATCGCCCGCGCCGGTGGCGAACCCGCCCTACCGCCGCGTGTACGCGTGGGTGTTCCAGGCGTGGCTCGTAATGTTTCTGGGCGTGATCTGCGTCGCACTCATCTTCTATCTGATGTCGTACATTCCGAGGACGTAGTCACGACCCGGTGACGGTGTCTTTGTCGTGTTGCGGGCAAGTTGCCTGCAACACGACAACGCCGTCAGCGCAACTTCTTCAGCACATCCACGGGGCTGATGACGCCGACCACGACCCCGCTCGGGTCCACAACGAACAGGTGATGAATGCCGAGTTCGAGCATTTGCTCGACCACGGACCGGGCGGGCGCCTCAACGCGAATCGTGTACACAGCAGGCGTCATCACGCTCGTCACCGGCGTCGTGTCGGCTGGGCTGGTGCCACCTCGGTGGCGCGCGTGGTGAAGGATGTCGGTCTTCGTCACGACCCCAACTGGGTGCCCGCCGGGGTTGATGACCACCGCGGCACCGAACCCGCGCTCCGTGAGGAACGCGGCGGCCTCCGCGACGGTCGCGGTATCCACCAGCGAGATGGGCGCGGCGCTCATCAGATCGGCCGCAGTGTTCGCGTGTAGCGTGAGAAAAGACACGACGAACCTCCGGGAGGGTAGTGTTACCGTCGCACCCGGAGCCGTACGTGTCAAGGACGCGGTGCCACTTCTTCGGAACCTTCTCCGGTTCACCACGGCTGCGCTAGGCAACGGGGGTTCACCGCGTCATAATCCACGGCATGAGCGAATCTCCCGTACTCCTGGGTTACGACCGCGGAACCGTTACCGTGACGGCCGGTCCGAACGGGTTCATCTTCAGCGAACTGCCCGGCGTGGTGTTCGACCCGCGCACAAGCGCGCACCGAGCCCAGGGTCGACACTACCGTTCCATCGTGGAACAACTCCTCAAGGACAAGATTCCCTACGAGGATACCGCGCGCGGCTGGGCGAATGAACCGGCCGGTTGGAAACTGAACGCCGAGCGCACCGCACGCGACTACCAGACCGAAGCCGTCAACGCTTGGATGAAGGGCGGGCGCCGCGGCGTCGTGGTCATGCCAACCGGCACCGGCAAGACGTTCATGGCGTTCCTGTGCATCGAAAAGGTAAGCCGGCCCACGATCGTCGTCACGCCGAAGATCGACCTGATGGTGCAGTGGGTGCGCGAACTTGAACAATCCTTCGGCGTGGAAGTGGGGATGGTGGGCGCGGGCGAGTTCAGCTACAAGCCGCTCACGGTGACCACCTACGACTCCGCCTACATTCACCTCGAACGCTGGGCGAACCGCTACGGTCTCGTGATCTTCGACGAGTGTCACCACTTACCAGGCGCGACGTTCAGCGAAGCCGCGAACGCGAGTCTCGCGCCGTTCCGCCTCGGTCTGACAGCCACTCCAGACCGCGCCGACGGTGCCGAGCAGTTGCTCCCGCACCTGATCGGCCCAATCTCGTACCGGCTCGACATCAACGACGCAAGCGAGTTCCTCGCACCCTACGAGGCGCGCCGCGAGTACGTGGACCTCACCGCGGAGGAGGACGAGACGTACCGCAACTGTCGTGAGGAGTACAAAAAGTTCGCGGCCGATCGCGGTATCAGTATGACCGGGATGGACGGGTTCCGGCGCTTTTTGTTCGAGGCGAGCAAGACACCCGAGGGGTGGAAGGCAATGCGCGCGTTCCGCGAGCAAAAGCGGATCATCCAGGCCGCGAGCGGGAAGTTCAAGTTGCTCGAACACCTGCTAATACGACACGCGAACGATCGCGTCTTGATATTCACCGCGGACAACGCGACCGTCTACGAGATCGCCCGCCGCTACCTGATCCCCGCGATGACGAACCAGACCAAACCTAAAGAACGCAAAGCGATCCTGAGTAACTTCCACTCGGGCGCGTTCAACGCGGTGGTGACGTGCCAGGTGCTGAACGAAGGTGTTGACGTACCCTCGGCCGGTGTAGGCATCGTGCTCTCGGGCACCGGCAGTGCGACCGAGAACGTGCAGCGCCTTGGCCGCATCCTGCGCAAGTACGGCGACAAGCAAGCGGTGCTGTACGAAGTGATCGCGCGGAACACCGCGGAAGAGTTCGTGAGCGACCGAAGGCGGCAACACAGAGCTTTCCAATGAGAGGATTCACCGCAGAGAACGCGGAGGACGC
>CAMDQN010000042.1 GCA_945905925.1 Singulisphaera sp. GP187 | reverse complement strand
TGGTTCATCCCCGTTCTGGAATCAGTTCGCCGGGGGAACGGAACTTTTCGCTGGAAAAGCAGCGGAATTCACGAGCCGTGTGAACCAAAAACGGGATCGAACTCGAACCAATAATTCCATCGAAAGCCCAACTTCCGATCAGCCTAGGGTAACCGTTGTTACCCCCGTCGAACGTAGCACAGATTATCGGGAACGAAAACCGAAGTCGCATTAGACCACGGCCCGCTTGCGAAGCGTGCGGCGCAGCCCGATGAGCGGCAACGCGATCAAGGCGAGAACCAACCCGCCCGGAGCCGGAACCACAGCGGTCGTCAACGGCAGGACGCTGGCACCGCCGCTCCCGCCGAACGTCGCTTGCTGGCCAGTGGGGGCGTCGTTGAAGGTCACGATCAGTACCTGCTGAATCGCGAACGGACTCGGCAGCGAGCCGATGGCCAGTTCCGTCTGGTTGTCGAGGGTGGGGTTACTGGGTGCGGAGGTGCTCGCCATGTCGGTTGGGCCGAACAGGGTCGGGCCATCGGCCAGAAGGAGCGTCTGGTTCGTCGAGGGGCTCCCCGGACCGGCGTAGATGCGACTGAGTGTGTCAACCTGAACACTCCCGGCCGTGAGACCGTTGGACGCGCCGGCGGAGTTCGTCAGCGTCCCCGACAGCACGTTCTGGGTGTAGGCGTTGTCGGTCACCGTAATCCGCAGGGTGTTCGTCCCGTTGAACGCAGACGTCGTGATCCCGCTAAAACTCGGCGTCAGCGAAGCGATGGGGCTACTGGCCACGCCGCTTGTCGTCGCCACGCTCCCAGACAGCGCGAAGTGACTTCCCTGGAAGGTGTAGTCAACGTTGCCGAAAAGGTTCGGTGCTCCGCTCGTGAACTGGGAGGCGACGACTGTGCCGCCCGTGTTGAGTTCCTCAACGAGAATCTGGACATCGGCCTTCGATTGGGTCGGGAAAGCGCAGACCGCGGCGACGACCGCCAAGCCCGCGACGAGCCATCGTAACTGACGCAGAAACATGACGGGTAACTCCTGATTGGAGACGGGCCGGCGGAACGAGTGGTACTCTCCGCGCGACGATTCGACCACCACATTTGGGGTGGTGTTTGGGAGTTCAAAGGGGAACACCCGCATCGGTGCCGCGCGGTGAATCCGCAGGACTCTCACGAAGAAAGCGAGAATACACCCGCGCGGTCAACCCGATTCCACTTCGAGTCGGCTTTTTAGCCCGCAAGGCCAATGCCAAACCCGTGCGAGTAGCGCCGAATACTATCCGCGGACAGAAAACCGTGCTTGTCGCGGCATTTGGCGAGTTTCCACCGGAAGAACATTCCTGCCCGCTCAAATCTTTCTGGTCGGTGTTATGCGTCCGATTAGCGAACAACGTACACCGCGCTTCCGAAAGTTTACAAATCGGCTCACGGCTCCGGCTTGAGTCGCCCTCAAGGGCGGTGCTACCTTTAGGGAGTCGGACTCCGGTCTGGAACGTGGTCCACACTCAAAGAAGGTTGAACCGTGATCGTGGCGAACGTCGCGAGCTTCGATGTCGAGGAACACCACCGCATCGAGGCGGCCGTGGGGCTGCCCGTTTCGGCCGAACTCCGAACCGACTACGCGGCCCGCATGGAAGCCGCGACACGGCATCTGCTCGACCAACTCGCCGCCGCGCAGGTCACCGCGACGTTCTACGTGGTCGGTGAAATTGCGCGCTCGCACCCAAAGCTCGTGCGCGACATCCACGAAGCCGGGCACGAGGTCGGGTCGCACAGTTGGGATCACCGACGTGTTCATCGGTTTTCGCCTGGGAGCTTTCGCGACGACCTACGCACGAGCAAGGACGCGCTGGAACAGGTAACTGGGTCCGCGGTGTTCGGATTCCGGGCGCCGACGTTTAGCGTGATGCGCGAGACGGGCTGGGCGATCGACGTGCTCGCGGAATGCGGCTTCGAGTACGACAGTTCCATCTTCCCGGTGCGCCACGACCGCTACGGCATCCCGGACGCGCCCAGAGTGCCGTTCATCGCGTTGGGTCGCGAGCGCGAGATTCTCGAACTCCCGCCGCTGACATACCGGATCGCGGGAATGAATCTGCCCGTCGCGGGCGGTGGGTACTTTCGTCTTTTCCCGCTGTTTGTAATGCGTGCCGGGCTGCGACGGGCCGCACGGTCGGCGGTGCCGCAAGTGGGGATGCTGTACTTCCACCCGTGGGAGTTCGACCCCGACCAGCCGAAGTTACCACTGAAAAGACTCGCGCGGTGGCGCACCTACATCGGGGTTCGGAAAACGACGGCGCGGCTCGCGCGGTTGTTGGGGGAGTTCCCGTTCCGCCGCGCGATTGACGCGGTTCGCGACCTGAAGGCGAGCGGCGCGGAGTTGCCGCGATTCAAGATTGGGTAGGTTCCGCTTGCCGAGCGGCCCGCGGTCAAGCGACACGAACATTTTCCAAGCGAGCCGAGTTGGGCCGCAGTGCCGATCGGCAAGCGACACTACTTCTTGCGGCGGAAGCGGTAACCCGCGACTGCGGCCAGTCCGATCAGACCGGTCACGATGGTCGCGGGTTCCGGCACACCGTTCGGCGGCGGGCTGACTGGCGGAACCACGATCGGGGGTGGGTTGACCGGCGGGACCACGATCACCGGCGGCGAGGGAGGCGACACAAACGGCGGCGGGCTGACCGGCGGAACCACGATCAGCGGGGGCGGGTTGACTGGCGGAACCACCGTGACGGACTGCGGCACCGACCACACCGGCGGGAAGAACGCTTGCGCCGGCGACGACCACACCGCGAACGGCGCCGCGGTGAGCGTCACGGTCATAGCGGGGAGCAGTTTCTTCAGGCGTGAGTGCCGAGTTGCCACGATCGCCCTCCTTGGCGGACGCCGGGCATCTTGCCCGAACAACTTCAACTTGTGCGGTCTGCGTTTACTTCTTCGGCCCGCACGTTCGCCCTACTTCAGCATTTCCACCTGGGCGCGGTTCCCATAGTTGTGCGTCTGGTATCGGGTCGCGCGGAAGCGCACGAAACTCCGACGGAACGGGCATCCCAGGAAGAACTCTCACCGCGGAAGCCTGCATTGGTCGGGCGGGGAGCGTAATCAGACCGAATATGTGTTGTGACGTATTCCGGGCGGCAGGAGACTGACCCGGCGAGCGTGTCAGGAGGATCACTTCACATGCGCCGCATTCTGCTCGGCGGGTTGGGGATCGCGCTGGGCGTGTTCGCTAACCCCGCGTTCGCACAACAACCACACGGGACGCAACCGCCGGTACGTGCCGCAACTTTGGGGCGGCCGAGTGCCGTCCCCGACTCATACCCCGAACCAGACATCACACAGACCGGGTTGTTCCGAAACGGCCCCACGACGACCTACACACCAGGCAGTTTCGGCGCGCCCACGCCGGTCATCAGCCAGCCACCGACCGGCGGGATGCCGATGATTCCGCCCACGTCGCCCCCGCGGCTGGTGCCGGGTGGACCGCCAAGCGTGATTGAGTCGCGTGGCGACCCGACCGGTCGCATTCCCGGCACCTACGTTCCGTCGGTCGCGCCGGGCGGTTACGACTACCCGATCGGAATGGAAGACCCGCTCTATGGGTGTGACCCGGGAACTGCCGCGCTCGGTCGCGTCGCTGGCACCCGCAATGGGTGGGTGTCCGCAGAACTCCTCATGTGGTGGAACCCCAGTTCGCCAGTTCCGCCGCTGGTCACGACGAGTTCGCCGCAGTTCAACGGCATCCTCGGGCAGGGCGATACGCGGGTGTTACTTGGCGGTTCGTTCGGCGACACGTACCGCACCGGCGGCCGGATCGGGGCCGGATACTGGTTCGGTGGCGGAGAATGCCGCGGCGTGGACGCGCGGTTGTTCTGGGTTTCGCCTACCACCGCGACGTTCACGGCGAACACCGCGGCGTTTCCGCTGCTCGCGCGGCCGTTCTTCAACATCAACGGCGGTGTGACAACGCCAAACGTCGGTTTCGGGCAGTCGGCGGAAATCGTCGCGGGTCCGGGCGTGGCGGTCGGTTCGGTCACGGCTCAGATGAAGAGTACCGTGTGGGGTGCGGAGGCGAACTACCGGCGATACCTGCTGGGCAACGCGAACGCGCGGCTCGACGGTCTGGTCGGTTACCGGTTCCTGAACCTGCGCGAAGAACTCACCATCAGCGAGCAGTTCGCTCGCATCCCGGGTTCCGACCCGACCATCGGCGTGCCCGCGATGTCCGGCGTCATAACGGACTCGTTCGGTATCAGTAACACGTTCCACGGCGGTCAGATCGGGGTGACGGGTACGTTCCAGCGCGGGCGGTGGTCGCTCGACCCGCGGGCGACGATCGCGTTCGGATCGGTCCGCCAGGAACTGGAGATCAACGGTGCCCAGGTGCTGACGTTCGCGAACGGGATGACCACGACCACGGCCGGCGGGTTGCTCACGGTCCCGGGCGCGAACATCGGGTCGTTCAGTCAGGACAAGTTCGCGGTGGTACCGGAAGTGGGCGTGAATCTCGGCTGGCAGGCCACGGAGCGCCTGAAGCTGTCCGTCGGGTACAACTTCCTGTACCTGAGCAGCGCGGTGCGGGCGGGCGAGTCGATCGACCCGCGTCTCGACGCGGCCCGTGTTCCGAACCTGCTTCCGGCGGGTGCCGGTACGCCGCTGGTGGGTGTGGTTCGTCCACAACCGCAGTTCAACACGAACGGATACACCATCACAGGCATCACGTTCGGCCTCACCTACCGCTGGTGAGTCGGTGTGAAACTGTGAACGCGCCGGGCCGTCACTCACGCGAGTGGCGGCCCGGGGTTTTCTGCGGAGCGCGAGTCTCCGGCCCGCGCTCCGCAGAGAATCTGGTTGATGGCGCAGCGGTCGCCTTTACTTGCGCGCGGTGTAAGATCATCCATTCGAAACCCGACAGCATCCTGATGCCGAGTTTCGAGGTCTACGCGTCTCTCACAGGGATCGCATGTCGGGCCAACTCAACGTGGTGACGGGCGCGACCGGGTTGCTCGGCGGACACATCGCCGAACAGTTACTGGCTCAGGGTCACCGCGTCCGCGCGATCACCCGACCCACCAGCGACACCGCCGAACTCACGAAGATGGGCGCCGAACTCGCGCCGGTCGGACTGCACGACCCCGCCGGGTTGCGGACCGCGTTCGAAGGGGCTGCGTGCGTGTACCATTGCGCCGCGCTCGTGAGCGACTGGAGCGCCTGGAACGCCCACCAGCGTGACACCATCGACGCGACCAAAAACGTTCTCGACGCGTGCCGCGCCGCGGGCGTGAGTCGCGTGATTCACGCCAGTTCGGTGTACGCCTATGGACACCCGCACGGTACGGGCCAACTGGACGAAACCGAACCGCTTGGGCAGCACCTCCGGTTCTGGGACTACTACGCCGCCGCGAAGATCGAAGCCGAGAAACTGGTCACGCAATTCGGCTCCGGCGCGACGATTGTCCGCCCGACGTGGCTGATCGGACCGCGCGATCAGCGGGCCATTCCGCGTCTGGTCAAAGCGCTTCGTGCCCGGGGTCGCGTGTTCCTCATCGGGAACGGGCAGCAACTCTTGAATATGCTGCACGCGTCCGACGTGGCACGCGGCGCAATCCTCGCGGCCAACAGCGAACGGGCGCGCGGCGAAGCGTACAACCTGTGCAGCACCGGCGAGATCACCCAGAAGCAGATGTTCGACGTGCTCACCGATGCGCTCGGGCTACCGCCCGTGCGCCGCGGTGTGCCGTACCGGTTCGCATACGCGGCCGGGTTGTTCTCGGAGTTGGTGGGGTTCGCGATCCGGTTGCGCCGTCCTCCGCACCTGACACGGCACGCCGTCTCGGTGTTCGGCCGCCCGCCACGGTTCCGCGCGGACAAAGCGTTCGAGCACTTCGGCTGGCGCCCGGAGATCAGCGCCGAAGCGGGGCTACGCGAAACGATCTCCTGGTTACTGAAACAAGAAGCGGCGCCGAGCTAATGTGGTCCGTCACTTGAGGAGCCTCTCGCATGGACGTGCGCGTTCCCCGTCTCCTCCGTCGCATGTGGTGGTGTTCAAGGCGGTAGCAAAGGAGTGATGCGAAGAAGCCCGCCGTGGTGACTCGGCGGGCTTCGATGGTCGGTCGCGTCGGCGTCTACTTCCTGACCTGTGGCGCGGAAGGCTCACGGCACCGCCCCGATCGGGGTGCCATGACCGTCACCGGAACCACGACCCGCGGGGTTGTTCCAGACCGGTGATGGTCATGGCACCCCGATCGGGATAGCGGTGCTGGAACAGCCTTCCCCTCGGTGGGTGTTGGACGTAACGCTCGGACGACGCAACATCGTCCTGTCGCAAAGCGACGAGCTAAACTCACCGACGTAACCAACGCACCCGTTGTAATCGCCCACACGACCAAAGCAAGGCCGTTGCTTGCGCTGCCGGCTGGTCAGCGGCGCTCACTTCTCCTTCTTCGTCATCGTGATGGGCGTGGCGCCGTCCTTCACCTCGCGGAAAGCGTCCAGCCACAACGCTTCGAGTTCGTTCCGCGCCTTGCCCTGAAGGTCGCGCGCGGCCTCGTAACGGCGCTTCCGCTGCGCGGCGCCGTTGAACGCGATCGCCCCTTCCAGGTCGATCATCCGGTACAGGTCGCGGCGCGCCAGTTCGGAGTCGCCGTTCGTGTGGTTGTAGTACGCGCTCAGGAACCACACGCCAGCCTCGTTCGGATAGTGCAGCACGGCGCTGTCCAGCCACGCCTTCGCCTTCTTCGCGTCCGTGCCCGCCAGGAGCTTCGCCCCGTACGCCACGCTAAACCGACCTTCCTGCACGTCGGTGTCGGCTGGCCCGGAGACGCGAGCAATCCTCACTTGCTTGTCGGCAGGCGCGCGTCGCTTGTACGTCGGGTGGTCGCGGAGCAACTTCGCCAGCAGCGGCGACGGGTCACTCTCCAGTTTGCCCGCGATGTGCGCGTCGAAGATCAGGTTCACGTTCGCGTCGTAGCGCGCGGACTCGATGCGGATCCCGTCGAACTCCGGGTACGCGGGCGTGACGCGCTTCACGCGATCGAGCAGGTCGCGCAGCGGCACCACATCGAGAGCCGGCTTGGCCGGGCGGGGCGGGGCGAAAAACTCGGGGTATCGTTGCAACTGCTCGAACTGAATTTGAGCGAGGAGCAAGGCCAGCGCCTCGTTCTGTGCCGCCGATTCCACCACACCGCGAAGGGTGTAGTGCCGGTCGGCATCGAAGTAGCCGCGCTCGATCAGGACGCCGTTCCATTTCTTCTGATCACTCGCCATCTCTTTTCGCAAGCGATCGGTCAGGCTGTCGGGGAATAGCGTCGGCCCCGTGGTCAGCGTCGTCCCGCCCGGCTGGGCGGCGTCGGGAAGGTATTTCGGCGCCAATTCCTTGAACTTCGCCTGCACCCGGTCGCCAGCCACTTTCGTCACGGTCCGGTACTCCAAACTCAGCACGCCGGTGTCGGTAAAGAACAGTCGCGACAGGCGGGCGTCGTCCATCGTGTTCGCGGCCCATTCGCGGAGTTCGGTGAGCAACTTGCCTGTGGGCACAACCTTCATCTGCTTCGTGGACACGCCACCGGCCGCGAGCCGCTTGTAGCGCTCGCTCGCCGCGTCGGCCTTGTCGATGAACTCCTTCACCACCGCCTGATACGTCGCGACCAACTCCTTCTCCGCTGCCGCGGTCAAGCCCGGCTGAAGCCCCGCGAGCATGAGTTCGCCCGTAGGACCGAACTCGGCACCTGGATCGATGCGAACGCCATCAAGAGCGGGTTTCGCGGCGACTGCGGCCTGGAACTTCGTGGCCGGTTCGGGGATGCCTGGGCCCAACAGCGGCTTCGGATTAACCAGTACCTTCGGCGTGCCGGCGAACAGTTCGGGCCACTGTTTGCGGCACATCTCCGGGATGGCGTCGGCGGCGACCGCGTCTTCGCCGAGGCGCACGCCTTCGAGCGTCATGTGAAGCGTACTCCACCGCGACGCGGGGTCCGGTTTCTCCGGGTCGTAGGCCATGTACACGCGGTCCACGCGGAGCCGTCGCGTCGGCACGTCGGCGGCCGTGATAAAGAGCTTCTGCATGTCGAGAGGCGCGAGCTTCCAGTCAACGGGTTTCACCTCGTCGGTGACGAGCGTCTTCTCGCCGCCCTTCACGGCCGCGTGCTTCGCGAGGTGCTTGCCGATCGCGCTAGCGAGCCACTTCGCGGTCTCCTCGTCCTTGGCGCGCTTCCCGGAAAGAATGATTCCGCCATCGGCTCCGAAGTGACTGCCCGCGAACAGGCACCGGTCGGCGGCGGCATCGCCCTTCGCACCGGCCGCGTTCGCCGCGAGTTGGAGAACGATGTGCGGGTGGTCTTTCGGCTCGATCTTCTTCACGCCACTCCAGTCGAATTTGAGTTTGTCGTCCTTGAGGCGCTCGCGAACGAGTTTGCCCGCCTCGTCTTGCATGGCGTCGAACGGGAGCGGGTCGCCGTCTTTCGCCGCGGGTCCGTCGAGGAACACACCGGTGACTTTCACCTGCCCGTCGCCGGCCTCGAACTTGTCGATGCGGAGGCGATTCTGGAACTCGGTGCCGGTCGCGAGTCTCTTCTGGATTTCGCCGAGTTGCTTTTGCGCCTCGGCAGCGGATTTGGTCGGATCGTCCTGCGCGGACGCGCCGCGCGCGGCGAGCGCAAGAAGAGCGAACAGCGCGAGTGCGCGGAGCGATGGTTGAAGCAGGGCCATGAGTTCCTCGCGGATGTCAGACGCCCGGGTCCGTCGATTCCGGGAAACCGTCCCTGGTTGCCTGGGGGTTATTGTTCGGAGCCGGCGGGTCGTGGGGCAAGTCGATCATCAGGTCGCCGGCATCGGCCGCGATGATATCGCCTTCGTTCTGTGGCGAGCGAGGGGCGTCAGCCCCCTGATCTTCGCTTCCGCCACTGACGCGAAGAACGACGAGCGTGCAGTCGTCGTTCACCATGTCGTTCGCGCGCCGGAGTACGTCCAACTCGGCGCGCCACACTTCTTCTGCGATCACCTCGAACCGGGTCCACTCCGGGCCGGGTCCGGTCGCGGCGCTCTTGAACAGCCTCGCGGCAACGGCGTCCGTCGCAAGGATGAACCGGTCGCCTAGTTCGCACGTTCCGGCGGCGGCCACCGCGACCGTGCGGAAGCCGGGGTTCGACCGGACCAACAGCGGCGCGGACCCGAACTGATCGGCCGCGACCACCGGGAACGTCGCGAGCAACTTGCCCGCGCGCACCCAGAAGAGGCTCGCGTCGCCGACCGCACACGCGCGCCAGGGTCGATTGCCCTTGTCGTCCGCGGGACCGAGTTCCAGTCCTAAAAGCGTTGCCGCCGCGCCCACCTGATCGACCTTCGCCTGTTTCGACCAGTTCAGCGTACTATAACTGATCGCGGTGCGCCACTCCGTTCGCAGACCATTTACCCACTTATTCAGCGCGATCGGGTCGCGCGTATCGGGTCGGTCGGACAGGAACCGCTGACTCAACTGCTGCGCCCAGATGCTGCAATAGATGCCGCTACTCGCCCCGTCCGCGATTGCCGCCGCGCCCGCGGCCTCGTTCAGCGCGAACGCGTCTTCCCACTGCTCCGGCGTGTTGCCCATCTTCTGCGCCCACATCGAGCGCGCCGGCGCGAACCCCGCGCCCGATTCCGCCCACGCGATTCCGTCTTCCTGCATGGCGTAGGTGAAGAGCGCGTCCCACGGGTCGGTGATGTCCCAGTCGTTAACAAACACGCGGCCGGGGAAAGAAGAACCCACCCCCCAACCCCCTCCCCCCAGGGAGGGGGAGCAAGAGCTTCGCAACTCGCTCACGTTCAATGTCGCGCCCAACTCTTTCTCCCCCTCCCTGCAGGGAGGGGGTTGGGGGGTGGGTTCTTCTCTTTCCACCTTCCCTTCAGGGAGGGGGGCCGGGGGGGTAGGTTCCCCAAACACGTAATGCATCAGCCGCGCCGGGCCGTGTGCGGTCGCGAGGAGCGTCAGCGAGCGGGCCACGCGAAGGTACGCGTCGTCGAGCGCGTCCGCACCAGTGCAGTGAATCACGACCGGCGGGCGGCTCGCGTAGCGGCCGGTGAGCCACACCGACACCATCTGGTAAACGCTCGCGAGTGCGGCGGTCTCGCATGGCTCGCCTTCGCACGCTAGGACGACGGCCCACTTGCGCGGAAGTCCTTCGCCCCCGCGCGCGACAGCGGGCATCTCCGCGACGCGCGCGAGCGGCACGAACCGCGCCTTTGGGTCGCCGTCGGGGAGCAGCGAGAGCAATTGCGGGGTGTCGCCGAGCCAAGTTCGGTAACCCAACACCGCGACATCGAGGGCTCCGACCGCGTACCCGGCCGCGACGGTGTTCACCAATCCGTCAAGCAGTTCGTCCGCGAGTTGGCGCGCCGCCGCGAACGCCGGCACCTCGCCGCGCGACGTGACCACGTCCGCGGTCATGTCGACCGACAGGCGGAGTAGCAGTACGAGACAACCGGGCGGCGGCTCGGCGGGGGTCGGGTCCATCGGTCTCCTACACGGTCGCGCTCGTGCGAAAAGACCAGGGTCTCACGACCCTGGTTCGTGGGCACACGACGATTGTCGCGAACGACCCCAGATTACCGCAAGTGAGGCGGCAGCGTGGCCGCGGCGACCACCTGCGTGCCGACGTTCAACAACTTCAACAGGCTCACCGCGTCCGCGTTGAACGCCATCGCCTTGCACCCGAGTGGTGCCGAAATGCCTTTCACCTCAGCCATGTGCCGTAGTTTGTCCGGCAGCGGACTCGACATGCCGAACAGATCGCGGGCGTACTCGTCCGGGAGCAAACCTTCCGTCGGCGGCAGGAACACCGGTTGCGCGTCGCGGCCCGACAGGTGGCAGTTGAACAGCAGCACGTTGCCGTCGGCGGTCGCGAGACCCTTGAGTTCTTCCGCGAACGGAACCGGCATCCCGTCGGTGGACTCGCCGTCGGTCAGGTTGATGACCATCGGCGGGAAGCTGTTCCCGTGGCTGGCAATCCACGCTTCGAGAATTTGTTTGCAGTAGCCCAGCGCGGTACACATCGGCGTGCCGAACATCTCAGTCGGCGGCGGCGAGCGGAACCACACGGGAAACGCGATCTGCCGTTCCACTTCCGAGAGGCCACCGGCGCCGTCGTCCACGAACTCCTTCTTCCGCCGTTGCTCGATCTCCAGCGGGTTGTCGTACAGTTCGCTTATCGAAACGAGGTCGCGGCCAGCGAGGGCAAGTTGGAACAGCGGGCGCACGATCGCGACACCGTTGGCGTCGGTGGTGTACCCGATCAAGCCCACGTCGAAGTAGTTACGCGGCTTTTCTTCGCCCTTCTCGCAACTCGTAATGAGTTCCTGAAAGAACCGGTTGATGGCAGTGGACACAGTGTCCATCTTCGCGCGCTGCGTGCCCGCGATGCCGTCCAACATGGAGTTGGACAGATCCACCAGGAACACAATGCAGCCGGGGTTCGAGCGGTCGATTTGCATTTCGTAGGGCATGACAAAAACTCCTCGGTGTTAGGTAGGTGCCGCTTGCCGAGCGGCGAGGTCACGCCGCGGTTTGCGCGGCTGATTCGTCCCTCACGCGTCGTTTCTTGCGAAAGGGATCGCCGGGTCGGTCGGCGAAGAAGCGAGTCAGGCGGTCGTCTTCACTCAACACCGCCTCGCGCGGTTGGAGAATCGATTCGGTCCCGTACGTACGGGGCCAAGGATTCCGCTTGTCCTTCACCCGCGTGTTGAATTCCCCACCGACGATTCCACCAAACTGCTCGTCGTCGGCAAACCCTCCCGACGATAACGCGGGTAGTCCATCCGCTGTTCGACCCCGAGAAGAGTCCGCATCGGGCGGCTCTGGTCAAAGACCCTCAGTACCTGGCCGATCTGGATCTGGCTAGGGTGTGGGGATGCTCAGTCCCGAGAAATTCGCGAAACTGATGGCATTCCTCCACCGCTCCAAAGCCGAACAGGTGCGGACCAACAATCACGTCGAGCGAACCAATCGCCGTTTACGCTATTTTGAAAAGGTGCGGTACAAATGGCGTCGTCGTCGGACCCTTGTTCGCTTCGTGGTGCTGGCTCTGGATCGCTGACGGAATCAACGCGGGGCAAACCAAGACAACGCCGCCACACCGAATCACAAGCCGAGAGGCCGTTGACCAAAAAACCGGCCCCCCGGAAACTGTCGCGTCCAGCGAGAAGTTTCCAAAACACACAACAGAAAACCAAGACCACAAAGTGTTTTTCCAACAACTCTGCTCTTGTTTTCTTTTTGTGCGTTTTTGTGGCCAATCTGCATTCTGTCTTTCAACTCATCTCACGGCGGGGGCGGGTCTTTCTTCGGGTCCGGCTCCGGGTCTTTTTTCAGCACCACGGGTTTGATCTGTGGCTTGTAGTCCTTCAGGTCGTTCGTGAAATCGCTGGCCTTGAACGCGAGCATTCCTTTAAGCGTCAAGAACTTGGCCCGCAGTTCGGCGTCGGGCGTGATATCCTGTTTCGCTTGATCGATCACCTCCGCGACGAGTTCAGGCGGGACCGCACTCCGGTTGGTGCGGATGTGACGGATCACCGCGTCGGCCGCGCGGCGGCGGAGAGCAATTGGGGCGTTGCCGATTTTCTTCGTCGCCAGTTGCAACAGCGCGATTTGCGCGTCGCCGGTCTTGAGACGCTCCACTGCATCGACTGCGGCCGAAGCGAGGTCCGGGTCCGGGTGGTTCACCGCGGCCCGCAGTTCGGCTTCCGCCAACTTGTACTCGTAACCCGGCAGATCGCCGATCGCCATTTGTCGGAGGAAATCGACCGCCGTTTTCGCGTCGGCTTTCTTCGCGCTCGCATCGCGCGGGATCATCATCGGGTCGGCGAACAACACCTTGAACTCCGCCTCAAGTTGGAGCCGCGAATACGGCTCCGGGATGACCTTCACGGCGGGGTAGTTCTTGAGCGTGCGCGACACACGCGCCTCGATCACCGGGTCGCGGAACGTCTCGACCGAGATGCCCAGATCCAGCGCGTCCACCCCCGAGCGGAGTAAGTCGTACTTGTCCTGCGCGCCCTTCACCTTCTTCACGTCGATCTCGAACCGCTCGATGAGTTTCATCAGGTCGTTCGAGGCGAGGTTCGTGCCGTAGGCCGCGGACGGCGGTTGCAGCGCGATCTGCTTGCGGACCCGGTCGATTTCCGCGACGGTTTCGGGCGACGACTCGGGCGTGAGCGGGTACTCGGCCGCGAGGATCGCGTAGGTGATGAGCTGGATACGGAAGTCTATCAGCCGCTTCTGGTTCTCATTAAGCGTCAGCGGGAGTGTGTCCGTCACCCGCTGGAGCCGTTCGGTGCGCACGGCGGCGGCGCTGCGGAACGCCGCGTCGCGTCTCTTCTGCGTGTTTTTCCGGTCGTCGTTCTGTTCTTCGGGGGTCCGCTTCGGGTCAGCGACGTAGGGTGTGGGCACCCCGATCACGTCGTTCTCGGTCGCGGCGATCAGGGCCGACGTGCGCAGTAACAACTGGTCGAAGGTCGGCACCCGCGGCTTGTCCGCGGACGCGATCACGAACACCGGGCGCGCCGCGGTCCGCACGTCGGAGGTAACCTGCGAAACGAGGTCGATTAACTCGGGCGTCGTGGTGTGGTGATCGATGAAGATCATGTCGAAGTCGGACGCACGCGAGATCCGTTTGAGCAGATCTCGCCCATTGGTGAACAGTTCCACTTCGAAGCCGAACCCGCGCAACAGCGTTGCGTTCGCGTCCGCGCGGAACTTACCGGGGTCGGCGAGGAGCACGGTGCCTTTCGATTCGCCCGGTTTCCCCGGGTTGGTCCCGGTCGCGCGGCGGAGGATCTCGACGATGTGCGGCTTAGCAGAAACGGGCACGGGCACCGACGATCGGAGCAGGGCGGTGGCCGCCGCGAACTGCACCGCGTGGTCGGGGTAGGTCAGCGCGCGAACGAGAAGAGACGGCTTGCCGCCGACCCCGGCGGGCGGGGTCGCGGCCTCGCGGTCGGCCCGGTCGCCAAGCACTTGCACCATCGCGAGTACGAGCGTGGTCCGTTTGTCCGCCAGGCCGCGTGAGAGCAGTTCGATGAGCGTTTGCGAGGGTGCGTCAGCCAGGAGCTTGTACACGGCGGGTTCCGTGATCGCGAGGTTCCCGGCCCGCGACCGTTCCACAGCCCGCTCGGACGCGAGCGACAGCACCAGCGATTGCGCCGGTTCGTAATCCGGCTTCACTTCCAGCGCCCACCGGGCGTACCGCAGACCGTAGTATTCCTCCGCCTGACCAACGGGCACGTCTTCCAGGTACTCTTGGCCTTTGCGCAGGATGGTTCCGTTGGTCGCGCTCACGACCCACAACGGCACCTGTATCGGGCCGACGGGGTCCACCTTCGCCCCGAGGTAGCGGGCCTTGTGGTCGTAGAACTTGCGGGCGATCGCGGTGAGTTCGACCTCCGGGCGCTTCGCGTCGGCCCTCGGGCCGGGGATCAGTTCGTTGTGCAGCCGTTGCGCGAGGTCGTAGAGGGTGGGGTTGTCCGCGCGGGGTTTGGAGAGGATGTGCCACAGGTACGGGATGAAGTCGGTTTGCGCGTCCCCGAGCAGAGTCAGCACGTCGCGGCGCTTCGCGAGTTGGGTCAGGATGCCGTATTGTCGGTCCGGCGGAAACGCATCGAGTGCCGCCACCCACCCGGCCATCGTTGGCCCTTCGAGTACCGGGATCGTGTCGAGGATGCCGTCGTAGATGGCCCCCTTTTCAACGCTCAGTGTCTCAATGAGAAATGGAATAGCGTACTCGCCGGTGCGCTTCAGTTCCTGTTGCGCGAATACCTTCTCTTCGTAAGTCTTGCCCAGGTTCTCGATGAATTTCTTGACCCGAGTTTCCGAGTGGAGCAACTTCTTGGAAACCGCCGCGGCGCGCTGGTTCAGATCCTTGACGTTGGCGCGGATCTTCTTCTCGGTTTCCGGGTCGTCGGAGTACCGCGACACGGTGCGGAGTTGCTGGAAGACGGTCGTGCCGTACTTCGATTCGAGTTCGAGGATGACGGCCGTACCCGCTTTCTCTTCATCCTTGCTCAATTCCTTCTCGTCCGGGATGCTCTTCAGGAACTCGTCGAGGAAGATCCCCGCGATGTCGAATTTCCCTTCGTTCATCGTCGCGCGGAACTTCGCGTAGATTTCGGTTGGCTTGGGGGGCTGGCCTTTGGGTTGTGCGGACGTACGCCCGGTGGCGAGCGCGAGCGCGAGTACCAAGGTGAGGGCGAGGAACGAAACGGTTCTCACCGGGTGTCTCCTCAAAGCAGTCGGGCGCGAGATCTGAATGGCGGAAGAACCTCTCCCCAACCCCTCTCCCTAAGCAGGGAGGGGGATTTTGAAGCCGCTCGCGGCTTCGCGAGTGTTTCGTCGCGCGAATCTCGCGAAAACCGCAAGCGACGAAACGGCTCCCCTCCCCTTCTTAGGGGAGGGGTTGGGGGACAGGTTGCTTTTGCAAACTATTCCACGCATCATTCTGTAAGCGCCGGTCAGGTTAAGCAATCCTCTTCACACGCGACGAGGTCCGCGAACGTCTCGCGGCGGCGGATCAGTCGATGTGTACGGCCTGTAACGAGAACTTCGGCCGCCCTCACGCGCGAATTGTAGTTGGACGCCATCGCCATGCCGTAGGCACCGGCCGAGAACACCGCGAGCAACTCGCCGCGCTTCATGGTTGGCAGCGGGCGGTCTTTGGCGAGGTAATCGCCGCTCTCGCACACCGGCCCGACCACGTCCTGATTGAAACAGTTGGGCATTGTGCGGAACGGTTGCGGGTCGTCCGGGTCGCCGTTCACGTCGGGCTTAACCGGCACATCCGCACCGGGCGCAACCGGCCAGACGCGGTGGAACGAACCATATAGCGTGGGGCGGATGAGGTCGTTCATCGCCGCGTCTTGAATGATGTAGTGCTTTCCGCCGGTGGACTTCGTGAACACGACGCGACTCAGCAGGATCGCGCTGTTCCCGACGATGAACCGGCCCGGTTCGAGAATAAGCTGACAGCCCGATTCGCGCAGCGCGGGCATGATTGCTTCGGCGAACGCGCTGGCGGGCTTCGCCTCGTCCTTGCGGTAGTTGATGCCGAACCCGCCGCCCATGTTCAGGAACTTGATGTCGTGTCCCTGCGCGCGGAACTGCTTGATCAGCGCGACGCCTTTTTCCGCGCCTTGCCGATACGGTTCGGCTTTGAGAATGGGCGAACCGAGATGCATGTGAAGCCCGACGACCGCGAGCCCCGGGTGCCCGACCACGGTCTTCGCGACATCGACAATGGTCTCGATGTCGAGGCCGAACTTCACGCCCTTCACGCTGGTGTCGGTCTTCACGTGCGTCTTCGGCGGCAGGTCCGGGTTCACGCGAAGTGCGACGTTGGCCTTCACGCCAAGTTTCTGCGCGACGGCCCCGATCGCGTGCAACTCCTGCTCACTCTCCACGTCGAAGAGGAAGACATCGTTCTTGAGGGCGAACTCGATTTCCGCGTCCGACTTGCCGACGCCCGCGAACACGATCTTCGACCCCGACGGCCCGGCTTTGAGAGCGCGCTGAAACTCGCCCTGCGAGGTGACGTCGAACCCGGACCCGTGCTGACCCATGAGCCGGCACAGTGAGAGATTGCCGTTGGCTTTCACGCTGTAGCAGATGACCGGTTTGGCTTCCGCGAACGCGGTCTGCACTTCCTTCAGGCGACTGACGAGTGCGTTTTCCGAGTACACGTAGAGCGGCGTGCCGTACTTCGCCGCGAGTTCGGGGACGGGTACATCTTCGCAGAACAGCGTGCGGTCACGGTAATCAAAATGATCCATTGCGGTGCTCGTGGTGGGATTGCGAAAGCGTTATCTTACCAAGCCTTCTCCGGCTCGGCCGGTTTGCCCTGCTCTTCGTGCCGCTTCAAGACGCGGTCGATCACGAACGGGCCGAACGGCACGATTGACGCGATCGCGGCGCAGGCGACCAACTTGAACGTGATCGCACCTTTGCCCCACGCGACGAACGTGATGATCGCGTAGAGGATGAACAAACCGCCGTGAATCGCGCCAACGTAGAACACCACCTGTTTGCCGAGAACCGCGGTCGCGGACTCCAGTGGCGAGGCGTACTTCAGCGGCATCGCGACGAAGAACAACAGCAGCGCCGAAACGCCTTCAACGAGGCCCGCCGCGCGCACGCGGCCAACGGGAGTAGACAGCACGAGTTACCTCGGAACTTGGAGCAAAACGACAACTCTCAACATAGAAAAACGAGCGGCTCCCTTCCGGTCGCGGCTCGATTCCTCGCGACTTCGCTACGCGAGTCGCAGTTTCCACTCTCGCAACTGGCGCTCGACTTCCGCCGGGGCCGTCGAGCCGTAACTCTTGAACGCGCGCAGCGCATTCGCCACGCCCAGTGATGCCTTCACTTCCGGTGCCGGGAACATCGCGTCGGGTAGGTCCGCGAGCCGGCACTTCCGTTGCTCGCACTCACGCACCAGATTCCCGACCACCTCATGAGCCGAACGCATTGGCACGCCGCGACTAATCAGCGATTCCATCAGGGTTGTCGCGTCGAGGAAGCCCGCGTCCAGGCGCGATGCGATCACCTCACGTCGGAGCTTCGTTTGGCGCACGAGTGGCACCGCAACCGCGACGCACCCCGCCACCGTGTCGAACGCGTCGAAGATCGCGGTCTTGTCTTCCTGAAGGTCGCGGTTGTACGCCAGAGGCAAACCCTTCACCAGCACGAACAGTTGTTGCAACGCGCCGATCACGCGACCACTCTTGCCGCGCGTCAGTTCCAGCACGTCCGGGTTCTTCTTGTGCGGCATGATGCTCGACCCAGTGCAGAACGCGTCTGGTAGGTCGAGGAAGTTGAACTCCGTCGTGCTCCAGATCACCCATTCTTCCGCCCAACCGCTCAGGTGCGTCGCGATCAACGAGAGCGTGAAGACGAACTCCAACGCGAAGTCGCGGTCGCTGGACACGTCGAGACTGTTGCGCGCGACCGAATCGAAGCCGAGTTTCGCGCGAACGGATTCGCGGTCGATCGGCAGCGACGTGCCCGCGAGCGCCGCAGCGCCCAGCGGCAGCACGTTCAGACGTGCGCGGCAGTCGCGGAGTCGGTCGCGGTCGCGCTGGAATTTCTCGGTGTACGCGAGGAAGTAGTGCGCCGCGAGCACCGGTTGCGCGCGCTGCAAGTGGGTGTAACCCGGAATCACCACGCCCGACTCGCGCTCGGCGGATTCCACGAACGCCCGTTGCAAATCGAGAAGCAAACTGTCGAGTTCGTCGATCGCGTCGCGGGTCCAGAGTTTCAGGTCCGTTACCACCTGATCGTTGCGACTCCGGCCGGTATGGAGCTTGCGCCCGGTGTCGCCGAGCTTCGCGATCAGCGCCTTCTCGATGTGTGTGTGGATGTCTTCGAGCGAGATGGTGAATTCCATCTCGCCCGCTTCGATTTGCGTGCCGATTTCGTCCAGCGCGGTCACGATCTGCTCCGCTTCGCCCGCGGTGAGCAGGCCCACCTCGGCCAACATTTTCGCGTGCGCCTGGCTGCCGATGATGTCGTGCCGGTATAGCCGCCGGTCGAAACTGATCGACTCCGTGAACGCCTCCACGCGCGAATCCGTGCCGCCGCTGAACCGCCCGCCCCACGTTTTCTGGCTCATCACATCTCCAACTGTCGCCTGCGGCGACGACGCTAAACAGCGCAGCAGGGAATTGTGTGGTTTTAGGATTTCTTCCCATCACTGACACTTTCACTCGCACCTAGGGGTAGACTGGGCGACGTCCTCTACTCAGGAGATGGCACATGCGATTCCGATGGTTGGCCGCGCTCGCGGTCGCGATGTTCTCGACCGGCCTCGCACACGCACAACCGAAGGCGCCCGAGCCGACGGTCGAAGTGCGGTTACGCTCCATTAACGATCTGGTGGACAAGTTCGAGTACGTCGCGGGGCTGGCCGGGAAAGAAGACACGGTCGCGCAGGTTCGCGAACTCATCAAGACCCTCAGCACCGATGGAAAGGGCATCGAAGGCATCGACCCCAAGAAGCCCATCGGCGTCTACGTGACGCTCGAAAAAGATGTCGCGACCAGCCCGTTCATCGTCATGATCCCCATCGCCAACGAGGATCAGTTCCTGAAGGCACTGAAGACCCGGCTCGACGTGACGACCGAGAAGGGCGAGGACGGCACGCTCAAGGCCGCCGTGCCGGTTCTCACCGAGGTTCACCTGCGATTCCTGAACGGCTACGTGTTCGTTTCGCAGAAGGCCAAAGACCTCGACCCGAAGACGCTCGTTCAGCCCAAAGTGTACTTCGCGAAGGACGACGGCTCGGTCGCCTCGGTGCTCATGCACATCGACCGCGTCCCCGCGGATTTGCGCACGTTCCTGTTCGGACAGTTTGAACTCGGCGTCAACGAGGAACGCAAGAAGAACGCGGACAACGAGAGCGCCGCGGAGAAGAAACTCAAGAATCTCATCTTCGACACGCTCCTGTCCGGCGTGAAGGGCCTTACCGACGACGGCAAACAACTGTCCGTGAAGTTGTTCGCGGACCCGAAAACCGACGAGATCACAGCTGAAGTCGCACTCATCGCGAAGAGCGGTTCCGCCACCGCGAAAAACTTCACGGCGCTCGGGAGCAAGACGAGCCTGCCCGCAGGGATCGTCGCGTCGCCCGACGCCGCCGCCCGCGCGAACGTGAAACTCGGCGTCACCGACGGCACCAAGAAGGACTACGCCGCGGCCATCGACGCGCTGCTCGCGGACGCGGTGAAGAACGCCCCGAACGACCAGCAGGACGTGCTGAAATCGCTCGTCGATGCGATCGGCCCGACGCTCAAGTCCGGCGAACTCGACGCCGCTGCGGCGCTGCACGGTCCGAACGCGAAGGGGCACTATCACTTGCTCGCGGCGCTCGCGGTGAAGGATGGAAAAGGCATCGAGAAGTTCGTGAAGAAGGCCGTGGAGGACTACGGCACGTTTGTCGCGGACTTCGTTGAGTTCAAGTTCGACGTGGAGAAGATCGGCGACTTCAACCTCCACCAAATCGTGCTGAAGCAGACGGACGGGAAGTTCGAGAAGATTTTCGGCGCGAAGAACTCGGTGTGGCTCGCGGTGTCCGCCGCACACGTCGCGTTCAGCATCGAACCCGATGGCAAAGCGATCCGTGCCGGGCTAAAGGCGAAGGCGGTGCCGGTAGCAGTTGTGTCCACCGAGGTCGCGGTCGCGAAGTTGCTGCCGCTGGTGCAACCCGATCTGAAGCCCGATGAACTGAAGGCACTGTTGAAAGACGCGTTCGGAAACGGCCCGACGACCGGCAAGGACACGGTGGTGTTCAGTGTCACTGGTGGCGACCAACTGACAGTGAGGTTCAAGGTGAAAGGCAAGGCGATCCGCGCCGGCGCCGGGCTGGATTTGATTAAGGGGAAGTAGGGCGTTTTGTAGGTCAGTCGTTCCGATTAGGAGTCGTGGCTTGTAAGTGACGCGTGGCTGTTCGTATATCATACGCCCAATCAACAATTTGCGACTCGACGACGACTCAGACTCTAATCGGAACTACTGACCCTCCAAACCGCGACACGTTCGCGGGTGCTGGGTTCTCGCTCCGCTGTTCGAGAAGTAGCCATTTGGTTTCCCTTGCCAACACCCGCGCACTTCGGTTGTTATACCGGTGCTTGTGAGCGTCCCGGATAAGGGGTGTACCGATGCGGTGGGCGTACTCTCTCCCGCGCTGGCTGGCCACAACGGCAGCCGGCCTGCTTTCCATTTCCCTGGTGACGGCGCTCGTCACCGGAACAGAGGCTTTACAGCCCCCACTCGCCAAACCAGCAAACGCAAAGCCGCGCGAAATCGTGCCGCTGTTCGCGAAAACCGAACCGGCCGCGAACAAGTCTGAGCTGGTCGTGATGCCGGACGAGCGTGGCCTCCGCGGGTGGGTCGCGGGCACGCAGAGTTACACCGGCTCGAAGGTGAACATCAAAGCCGGCAACAAGGATCACGAAACTACCGTCGGCGCGGACAACACCTTCGAGTGGGCACACACGAGCGCGAAGCCGCTCGCGCTCACGGTCACGCTGCCCGCGGTTGGCGCGAACAAGGCACTCGCGGCCCGAAGCACGCTCCCGGCGAAAGTCGACGGTGCGCGCCGGTCCGCGTTCGTCATCACGGACCGGTCCGCGTACCGGCCCGGGCACACGCTCAAGTTCGTCGCGTACCTCCACGACCCGAAAGACGGCATCGACTTCAATCCGCTCGCGAATCAGGAAGTCGTCGTTGACCTGACAAGCGAAACGCGCCAGACGCGTGCCACTCGCCTCAAACTTCGCTCCGACGCGGCCGGGCGCATCACCGGGCAGTACACGTTCAGCGACGCGGACAGCCTCGACCACTACCTGCTGACCGTGGCCGAAAAGGATGCGTCACAACCGATGGAAGGTGGCGCGCGCGTGCTGCTCGGCGAGTACCGCAAGACGAAGGTCGGGTTAAAGCTCAAAGGCGAAGTGAAGGACGGGAAGTTGCTCGTCACGTTCCAGGCACGCGACTACCTCGACCGCGAAGTGAAAGGCAGTTCCGCCACTTGGTCGGCCGTGGTCACGAAGGCCGCGGACGTCGGCAAACTCGCACTCGACGCCAACAAGTTCATCGTGCAAGAAGGCGGGCCGCCGTCTATCGATGATTTCGACGCGCTTCCCGACGACGAACGGTTGCTCACGCTCGCGAATGGCGTCTCTGCGATGTCGTTCGCGGGGTTCGGCGCGCGCACCATCGCAATTCGCGAAGGCACGGCAAACTTCACCACCGGTAAGCCGACAGTCGACATCGACCTCTGGCCGGACTGGTTGAAGGGCCAACACTCGGTCGCGGTCACCGCGACATTCATCGACGAAACCGGGCGCGAGAACCACGCGGTCGGCACGTTCTCGCTCACGCCGAAGGACGCGAAATCGGTCGCGGTTCGCACGCCGAAGGAGCTGTTCGCGGTCGGTGAGAAAGTACCCGTGACCGTGACGCCAACCGGCCTTGGCGAAAAAGACACCCACGCCACGACCATCATCGTGGTGAAGCTCGAAGCAAGTCCGTCGTCACCGTGGTTCACGCCGCAGTTCAGCGGCGAGGGCGGCGAGTTCGCGGACAACACGCGTATTCCGCCGCTCGGTGCGAAGTCCGACAAGAAGGTGCCGGACGATTGGCAGGCGCAGCCCGTGTTCGACCCAGTGAAGCGCAAGGTGCTGACTGCGGTTCCCGTCGTGGACGGCAAAGCGGCAATCGACCTCAAGCAACCGGGCGCGTACAAGCTCCTCGCAATCACGCGACTCGCGGACGGCACCACGCTTCAAGCGGAAACCGGCGTGGTCGTGAAAGCCCCCGCGAAACTGCCCGGCGTGGTGCTGCACCTCCATTCGCGCGAACTGCCCGCAGGCGGGAAGCTCAGTGGCACCGTTCACACGCGGTTCGCCGGCGCGAAGATGCTGCTGACACTGCGCGACTCCGCCGGCGTGAAGCTCGTGAAGCCGCTCACGGCCGGCGCGAACGGAACCGTGCGCTTCGATGAAGTGCTTCCGCCGAATCTCCGCTACGGTTGCTCCGTGTGCGTGCAGTACCCCGAATCCGCGACCAACACTCACGCGGATCTGCGCGAGGTGTTCGTGATTCCCACCGACCGCACGCTGACCGTCACGACCACGACGCCTGACACCGTTGGGCCGGGCGCCGAAGTGAAGTTGGGCCTCTCGGTGAACCGCGAAGAGGAGGTTGATCTCGTCGTGTCGGTGTTCGACGAATCGCTGCTCGGCGTGTCGGGCGACCTGTCGAACAGCATCCGCGACCACTTCCTCGCGGACACGCGCGGGCAGGGCCGCGCCGCACGCGATCTCGCCGCCACGCGCCTCGGCGGTGTCGGCATCGCGGAGTTGGTGGCGAAGGCCGAGAAGATGTTGAAGGACGAGAACTCGCTCGCGAAGGAAGCGGGACTCGAATCGCGGCTCATGCAACTGAGCGAACAGTGGAAAACCGGCAAGCTCGCGCTGAACGATGTGATCACGCTCGTGCGCCTCGCCGGGTTCGAGGTGTATCTCCCACAACCGGTGTTTAACGACCAAGGGAAAATGTGGAATGTGCCAAAGTCGGCGCGGCTCGCGGACCTGCTCCGGCGCGACGGCATCGACGACGAGAAGAGCCGGTACTACCTTTCGGCCACGGTCATCGACAATGTGGTGCTGCTCGGCCTCGCGGACCGCAACGGCTTCGACCCGTGGGCGGGACATCGCGGCAACCTGTACCCGAATGGACTGGGCTACGGCTTCGGCAGCGGGTTCCAGTTCGGTTGCCTGTTCACCGGCTTCTCGGTGATGGGCTTCAACGGGCAGTTCGGAAGTTTCGGCAACTTCGGCGGGAGTTTCGGCAACGGTCGCAACTTCGGCTTCGGAGGCGGCATCGCCGGGTCCGGCAACGGCACATTCTCGCACCCCAGCGGGCAGGCAGCGTTCTCGCAACCGTTCGTCGGCGGGCAGATGGGCATGTCGTTCGGCCACAACCGCGACTTCGGCCCGATGCCCAGCGGACCCGGTTCGGTCGGCGCGCCTTTGTCCGCGCTCGGACTGAGCGACGAAATGGTGCGCCGCGACTTCGCGGACAGCGCGTACTGGAGTGCAACTCTTCGCACCGACAAGTCAGGCAAGGCGACGGCGACGTTCAAGGTGCCGGATTCGCTCACGAACTGGCGCGTGCAGGTGACCGCGGTTTCGCCGAAGTTGCACGTCGGCACCACAACGAGCCGGTTCAAGACCTCGCGCCCGGTGATGATCTGGCCGATGCTCCCGCGAGCCTTCACCGAAGGCGACCTCGTCAGCGTGTTCGGCACCGTTCACAACCTCAGCGACAAAGAGCAGAACATTCGCGTTCACCTGAGCGCGGAGAACGGGCAGGTGCTTTCGCAGGGCGAGCAAACGGTGAAAGTCCCCGCAAACGGCAACGTGCCGGTGTACTGGACGTACCGCGCCGGCAAGCCGGGCATGACCGATCTGCTCATGTCCGCGAAGTGCGACGCGGGGAGTGATGCTTCGCTCAAGAAACTCCCGGTCGTGGCCGCGAGCGTGACGGAGCGTGTGACCGCGAGCGGCCTTGTCGGGAAGGACGCGCTGAAGTTGGTCATGCCGAACGGCTTCGACCCGAAGACGGCGCAGGTATCGGTGACCGTCGCGCCGACGCTCGCGGCCGACCTCGCGGACACGCTGCCGTATCTCGTCGAGTACCCTTACGGCTGTGTCGAACAAACGATGAGCCGGTTCCTCCCGGCGCTGCGTGTGAGTCTGATCCTGCGGCAGTCCGGTCTCAGCACGATCAAGCAACTCGAAGAGAAGTTGCCCAAGGTGATCGAAGCCGGGCAGAAGCGGCTGATCGCGCTGCAACAGCCCGACGGTGGTTGGGGCTGGCAAGGCAGCAGCGAGACGCACGAGATGATGACGCCTTACGCGATGTTCGGGTTGCTCGCGGCGGAAGAAGCCGGCTACCCGTGCCCGAACCCGAACACGATCCCGAACGGCATGGCGCGCCTCAAGCAGTACCTCGATTACACGGCCACGCAATGGGATCTGGCGATCAAGCAGGGGTGGGAGGTGGCGTTTGCGAAAACGAACGGCCGGCGCCGAACCGAGATCAACGACACGATGTTCTGCCTCTGGGTCGCCGCGATGGACCGCGCGAAGCAAGCCGGGATCGACCTGAACCCGTGGTTCGGCCGGATCGAGAAGACCGCCGAGCGCGCCGAACTGTCGGACACCGGGCACGCGCTTGCGCTGGAACTGGCCGTGAAGCACGGGCACAAACCACTGGCCGAGAAGCTCGCGAAGGAGCTTCGCAAGCGGGCGCAGAAGTCTGGCGACCGCGTGTTCTGGACGAAGGCCGGGTTCTCGCGGTGGGGCGATAACACCACCGAAGTCACCGCGACCGTGATGAAGGCACTCGTGGCGCACGACCCCCGCGACCCGCTCATTCCGGGCGTGCTCGCGTACTTCCACAGCACGAAGCGCGGCGACCGGTGGGACTCCACGAAGGACACCGCGTGCGTGCTCTACGCGATGTGCGATTACCTCGCGGCCGTGCGTGCCGGACCCGCCGCGGCGGGCATCGTGAAGGTGTCGCTCAACGGCACCGAAGTCGGCAACACGAAGCTCGATTCGCCCGCGTCGAAGGTCGTGAAGTTCGCGGGCAAGGATCTGAAGCCGGGCGAGAACGCGTTCACCGTGGAAGGCGCGGATACAGCCGGCGGAGCACTGGTTCGCGTGTCGGTGTCGTTCACGCGCAACGACGGCAAGTTAACGCCCGCCCGCGATCACGGCGTGAAGGTCACTCGCACAATCAGTGTGCGCGGTGTCGACAACAAGTGGACCGAACTGAAGAGCGGTGCGACGGTGCCGGTCGGCAGTTACGTGAAGGTCAATGTGGACGCGACGCACGCGACCGGCGACTTGCGGTTCTTCCTGATCGAAAGCCCGAAACCGTCCGGGTGCGAAACGGTCGCGGCCGGTGATCGGCGCTTCCCGCAGGATGCAAACGCGAGTCACGTTCTGCGCGAGGACCGCGAAGCGATGTCGTGCTTCCACTACGAAGCGGTTGGGGCGGCGACCGCGGAGTTCGTGGTGTTGGCCGAGTTCGCGGGCGAGTTCGTGCTGCCGCCGGCCCGCGGGGAACTGATGTACCAGCCCACCAACGGCGGTCATAGCGATTCGTTCGTGCTGAAGGTCACGCCGAAAAAGTGAGAAGAAAAGGCAGTGCTAACCACAGAGTCACAGAGGGCACAGAGGAAGACAAAAGACCGAGGAAGATAGAACGCAGTGTTTTGGGCTCACTCTTCTGCCTTTCTCAGTATTTGTCTTCCTCTGTGTTCTCTGTGACTCTGTGGTTGGTTCTGCTTTCTCTGCTCTTCCCATCTGGTACACTTCTTTGCATGACACGACTCACATTTTCCCTCTGCGTACTCTGCGTTCTTTGCGGTAAATCCTCCGCCGCGGACCCGACGTACTGGCAGGACGTGCGGCCCATCCTCCGCAAGCACTGTGTCGTGTGCCACAGCGAAAAGCGCCTCGACGAACCGGATCTGAGCGCGAGCCTCGCGCTCGACAAACCGGAGAACATCAAAAAGGGCGGGAAGAACGGTAAGGTCACGGTCCTCGTCGCGAACAAGCCGGACGAGTCCCTGCTCGTGACGCTGCTCACCTCGAAGGACAAGAAACGCGCGATGCCGCTCGACGCGGACCCGCTTTCACCTGACGAAATCGCCATCATTCGGAAGTGGGTCGCGGTCGGCGCGCCTGACGGCACCAAGCCGACGGACATAGACACCGGAACGACCGTCGTCGGCCCAGTGCGCCCGGTGCGCAAACTCGATGTCATCTTCAGCACGAAGGCCACGCTTCCCAAAACCGCGGCGCTCCCCGGTCCGCTCGAAATGACACTCCCAGTCGGCCCGCTGCCACCGGTCGCGGCGGTCGCGTTCAGCCCGGACGGGAAGTTGCTCGCGAGCGGCGTTTATGGGCGCGTTACGATCTGGGACTTGGCGACCGCGAAGCCGGTCAAGGTGCTCACCAACGTCCTCGGCGCGGTGAACGACTTGAAGTTCTCGCCCAACGGAAAGCTGCTCGCGGTCGCGGGCGGTCAACCATCGGCGCGCGGCGACTTGCGCCTCTTCGACACGAGTGAGTGGAAGCTCCTTCACTCGCTCGGCGGGCACCTCGATACCGTGTCCGGCGTGTCGTTTAACAAGGACGGCTCCAAACTCGTCAGTGCGAGTTTCGACAAGACGGCGCGCTTGTGGGATGTGAAGAACGCGAAACTGATTCACGCTTACACCGGGCACTCGGACTTCGTGTACGCGGTCGCGTTCGGACCGGACGGGTCGTGGTACGTCACCGCGAGCAAGGACCGCACCGGGCGCATCATCGACACCGCGACCGGCAAGGGACTCTTCACCCTGAGTGGCACCGATCAGGAAGTGCTCGCGGTCGCGGTTCACCCGACGAGCGGTCAGGTGATGGCCGCGGGTCTCGATCCGCTCGTGAGCTGGTACGATCCCAAGACCGGCGAACGCGCCAGGCGTGCCGGCGGTCCCGGCACCGCGAACCACGAAATCGCCATCGACCCGAAAGGCTCGCTGGTCGTTACCGCGGGTGGCGACGGCAGTATTCGCACGCTGGACCCGAAGACCGCGACACAACTCAAGGCGATGCAAAGCGGATCGGTGGTGTTCGCGGTCGCGGTGGACACCGACGCGAAACGCATCGCTAGCGGGGGCGCCGACGGCGTGGTGAAGGTGTGGGACGCGCCCGACGCGCGCCTTCTGGTAACGCTGTGGAGTGGCACCGATGACAACTGGCTGTCACTCGCACCCGAAGGTTACTTCACCGGAGCGGACGCGCTGCTCACGAAAGGCGAGTGGAAGGTAACCGGGAAACCGGTCACGGACGCGAAACTGCTCGCCCCGCTCAAGGACGCGGGTCAGGTTGGGAAGGCGGCCCAGGGACAAAAGCTAACAGAACCCGTGTGGAAGTAGGTGTTGGCGCCGGCTAACCGGTTAGAGTGGGAGCCGCTATACTACCCGAATGCTCGTTCTCAAACGGTAATAACTCAGGAGTCCTGCGGATGTTGCGCGCGATCCGTCCGATTTTGGGTGCGGCGGCGATAATCTTCGGCGGCGCGTTGCTCGCGCAACCGAAGGACACGCCGCAGGCCGAAGGCTATTTCCCGCTCAAGAAGGGAACGAAGTGGACCTACAAGGTCGGCGACAACGTCGTGGAGGTCGAGGTCAAGAAGTCGGAGAAGGTCGGGGGTGAGGAGCAATTCCAGGTCGATACCAGCGTGGGCAAGGAGGCGAAGACGACCGAGTGGTACGCCATCCGAGCCGACGGCGTGTACCGCACGAAGGTGAAAGACGACAAACTCGACCCGGCCGTGAAGGTGCTGCCACTGCCCATCAAGAAGGACGCGACCTGGGAGGTCAACAGCAAGGTCGGCGCGCAGACCATCAAGGGGACCATGAAGATTCTGGCCGACAAGGAGAAGGTCAAGATCAAGGACATGGACTACGAGACGGTGATGGTCGAGGGCAAGGACATGGACATCGCCGGGGCCAAGACCACGGTGCGTCTGTGGTTCGCCAAGGATAAGGGCATCGTCAAGGCGGAGTTCGTCCTCCAGACCAACGAGGTCGTGAAACTGGAACTCACGCAGTACACCGAAGCGAAGTAAACAAAGGCAACCTAACCCCCCAACCCCCTTCCCTAAGAAGGAAGTGGGAGCAGAGCCAAGATGCTTTTCTCCCCCTTCCTTCTTAGGGAAGGGGGTTGGGGGGTTAGGTCTCCGAGGAGCCTTCCCATGCGCACCGTCACTGCCCTCCTGTGCATCTCCCTGTTCGCTCCCGCGGTCGCGGCGCAAACGTCGTTCCCGATGGTCACGCACGTGTCGCCGGTCGCGGTGCAGCGCGGCACCACGGCGGAAGTGACCGTTGAGTGCCGCACCAGCTCGCTCGCGGGCGCATATAAGGTGCTCCTCGAAGGCACCGGCGTCACGGCGGAAGTGATTCCGGGTAAGGAACCGCCGAAGGCCGCGGACCCCAAGACGCCTGCGGCGCTCGTGTTGTCGTGCAAGCTCAAGGTCACGGTCGCGCCCGACGCGGCCACCGGCGTGCGCGAGTTTCGCATCGCGTCGGCGCTCGGCATCTCGTCACTCGGGCAACTCCTCGTCGTCGATGCACCCGTTATCGCGGAGAAGCCAACTCCATCCACGATGGCAAAGCCGCTCCCGATCGCGATACCTTCTGTTGTGTGCGGGCGCATCAGGCTGGCCGAAGCGGTCGATTACTACACGTTCACCGCGAAGGCCGGACAAACGCTCACGCTCGAAGTGATCTGCGCCCGCATTCAGGACAAGATTCACGACCTCCAGAAGCACGCGGACCCGCTCCTCGCGATCTTCGACACCGATGGGCGCGAACTCGCCGCCGCCGACGACGGCTACTTCGCCGATCCCGTTTTGACGTTCACCGTGCCGAAGGACGCCGAGTACCGCATCGCGGTCCGCGACGCGAAGTACGATGGCGATCCCCGTTGGGTCTACGCGCTGGCGATCACCGATACACCGCGCGCGGTGTACTCGTTCCCGCTCGCGGTGAACCCAGGCAAGACCGCGAAGGCTTCCCCCGTCGGTAGCGCCGCGCTCGCGGACAAAGACTGGACCGTTACCGCACCGAACGCAGTGGGCGTTCACACCGCGTCGTTGAAACTCAACGGAACCGAAACGAACCCGGTGCCGGTGGTCGTCACACCGCTTCCGCTGGTCGAAGAGCAGGAACCAAACGACACGCCGAAGCAGGCCACGCGCATCACGCTACCGGGCGGCGCGAACGGTCGCATTGGGACGAAGCGCGACCTCGACCACTTCATCTTCACCGCAACGAAGGGCAAAGCGCTCCGCATCGAAATCTTCGCGCGGCGATTCGGCACACCGCTCACGAGCCAGCTCGATTCGCAAATCGACGTGATGACACCCGACAGCAAAATCGTTGCATCGAACGACGACCTCGTCGGCAAAGACTCGGGCCTGATCTTCACGCCGCTGGCCGACGGCGAGTACGTGGTCCGCGTGCGCGACCTGAACAACAAGGGCGGCGCGGGCTTCGTTTATTATTTAGAATGCGACTTTGCACGCCCGGATTTCACGATCAAGTGCGACCCTGCAAAGGCGATGATCGGCCCGGGTTCGCGGACCGCGTGGTACGTGCAAGTGGCGCGCACGAACGGCTTCACCGGCCCCGTGACGGTAACCGTCGAAGGGCTTCCCGCGGGCGTAACCGTGAACGCGCTCACGATCCCCGCGAACATGACGCAGGGGTTGCTCGTCGTGAGCGCCGCGAAAGACGCGAACCTCGGCGCCTCGATCGTGAAGGTAATCGGCACCGCGGAGTTGACCGAAGCGAACGCGACCACCACGCTCGTGCGAACGGCGGTCGCGGTGGAAGAGATTTACCTGCCTGGTGGCGGGCGCGGCCGGTTCGACGCGGGCTTGATGGCGGTCGCGGTCACATCTGCGTCGGACCTCGCCGAGATCAAGGTGAAGCAAACCCGCATCACGCTGAAGCCGGGCGAAGAAGTGAAGATCGACGTGGAGGTGCTTCGCGGACCGCAGTACGACAAGGCGGTGACGCTCGACGTGCCCTTGCGACACCTCGGTAGCGTGTTCGGCAACCCGCTCCCGCCGGGCGTAACAATGGTGGACGGCAAGAGCAAGACACTGTTGGGCGCGGGCAGCACGGGCCACATCACACTGAAGGCCGACGCGAACGCGGCCGAATGCACCGACGTGCCGGTGTGTGTGCAGGGGTTCGTGGCGATCAACTTCGTGGTGAAGATCGGTTATGCGAGCGAAGTGATCTGGGTGACGGTGAAGAAGTGACCACAGTCGGGCCGCTTGCGGCTTCGCGAGCATTCCGGCACCGCGACTCGCGAAGCCGCAAGCGGACCCAGACACATTACTGCATTGCTCCCCCCTCCCTTCAGGGAGGGGATTGGGGGTAGGTCTTCTTCCTCATCACTTCAGCTCTTTGATCCATACGTTGCGGAAATCGACGCGGATGTTGTAGCTCTGGAACCCGATGAATCCCTTCTCGCGTTTCAGACCGGGGTGCTTCTCTACTTTCGCCTTGTAGTCGTCCAGGTTGGCGTTCACCAATTCCACGTCGTTCTGAACGATGGTCACCTTGCGGCCGTCGCACACGATCTTCACCGCGTTCCACTCGCCGATCTTCTTGTTCTTCGCCTCCTTCGCGGGCAGCACGTCGTAGATGGAACCGGTGTGCTGATAGTCCGCGAGCTTACCGGGCCAACCCTCGTCGTCGATCAGTTGAATCTCCATGCCCGCGTAGGCCGGGTCGCCTTTCTCAGGCGTGCGGAGCGCGACGCCGCTGTTGCCACCCTTCTTCTCCCACCGGTATTCGCACCGGAACTCGAAGTTGGCGTATTCCTTTTCGGTCAACAGGTAACCGCCGCCACCGCTCTTGCACACAATCACGCCGCCATCGACGGCCCACGCGTCCGCCTTACCGGTTGGCTTCCACCCGGTCAGAGTCTTCCCGTCGAACAAGTTCGTGAAACCCGCGGGTGGATCGGCCGGCTTGTCGGCCGGTTTGGGTTTCTCGTCCGCGCGCAGGCCCGCGGCGCACACCGCGACCGCCAGCACACCGAATCGCAACGCCGTTCGCATGAGAGACTCCAGAGAGGTTGAGTGGACGCACGACATCTTACCCGCCTCGCGTAGAATGGTCAGTGAAATGCAATTCGTCATCATCGCGACCTACACCGAACTCGAAGACACAGAGGCCCGCTGGCACCAACCGCGTGTGGTGTTCATCGATCGCGGGAACCTAATCAAGGGGACGGTCTCGTAAGAGCAGAGTTCGCGCGCGAGGTCGGATGAACCGGCCCCACCAGCACCGCGACCGCGAGCAGCGCGACGCCGAGCGGGCGCTGCGCCCCGATGTGTCCCGCGAGCGCCCAGTCGAACGGCAGGATTTGCACCACGAGGAGTGCCGTCGCGACACACCCACGAACCGGACACCCGCGGGCAAACAGTTCCCGCACCCACGGCACCGCGACCGCCAGAATCATCAAGTCGTATGGCAGTAGTTGTGCGCACAACAGAGCACCGACCACGGTTGCGGCGACCACCCACGCGGCCGACGGCTTCGTTTTCGCGAGCGCACACCTCGCCGCGATCAGCGTGAACCACATGGAGTAGCCCGCGAGCGTCGTGACAGCAGTCAATTCGATCAGGAACCGCTTGCCCGCGACCGGCGAGGTCATCGAGTAGAGCAGCGCGTTCCAGCTCGTGATCTCTGGGTTCGACGCGACCTGATTGAACATCACCCCTTTGTGCGACGACTTGAGGTATCGCACATAATCCAACACGAACAGCGGCGACCCGCCCGCGATCGTTGCGCCCAACAGGTTGAGCACAGCGACCACGGCGACGATCGCCGCGGCGCGCTTCCAGCCGCCGAGATACCACGCGAGCGGAATCAGCGGCAGCGCCAGATGCGGTTTCACGAACGCCACCGACCACAGCAGCACGCCGAGCCAGAAACCCCACTTCCCGCGACGCTCGAAGCACCACAGACCCACCGCCACGCAACCGACGATCGGCAGGCTGGTTTGCCCGAGTTCAACGCCCACGAACACCACGCAGTTGGCAACGAGTGCGAGTGGGAGCAGTTGTCCGAACCACGTGACCGGCGGGCGCGAACCAAGTACGCGAAGCACCAGCAGCACTGCCGCGCCGGCTAATCCGTTCACGCCTGCCCACGCGAGTTTCGCTGTCGGGTACGGCAGCGCGGCGAACGGGACGTATACCAGCACCGCTTGCGGCGGGAGAAAGTATCCACAGTTGTCGATCAGGGTGTGTTGACCGGGGAACTGTTCCGCGACGAGTACCCGCATCTTCTCCGAGTCGTATGGCGTTTCACCGCGCAGCCCGAGTCGCGCGCCCGCCCGGTAGATGAAGAAGTCCGGCGTTTCGTTCACCGCGACCGCTTCGTGCATCGCGTAACCATACAACAGCCCGACGGCCGCGATCAGGATGCCGTGCGCCCAGAGCCGGCGCGCGACAGATGGCGTATTCGGTTCGGGATCGCCCACCAACGCCTCGTGCGGTCAGCGCATTGCGGACGTGTTACCGGTCGGCCCCAACAGCACCAACAGCGCGAACGCCATCGCACCAACCGGCCGGTAGAAGTCGAACACCGGGTTCGTGCTGGGAACCGGCACCAACTGAATTACTAGCACCAAGACCGCGGCCCAACCCCACGGGCGCCGTTTCGACGCGAACAGGCCACGCACCCACGGCACCGCGACCGCGAGCACCAACAGTTCGTAAGCCAGCACCTGACTGCACACTACGGCACCGGCGACCGCGGCGGCACACGCCCACGCCGCGGACGGCTTCGTACCCGTGCTCGCACACCGGCCGAGTACCAACCCGCCCCACACCAGGTAGCCCGCGAGCGTCGTGACTGCGGTCAGTTCGATGAGCGGCCCACCGCACGACACGAGGAGCCGGTTCCAACTCGTGATCTGTGGGTTGCGTTCGACCAGGTTGTACAGCACCGCCTTGTGCCCGGTCGAAAGGTATTCGAAGTAGTCGCGCAGAAACAGCGGCGAGCCGCCCGCGATGGTTGCGCCCAACAGGTTGAGCACAGCGACCACGGCGACGATCGCCGCGGCGCGCTTCCAGCCGCCGAGGTACCACGCGAGCGGAATCAGCGGCAGCGCCAGATGCGGTTTCACGAACGCCACCGACCACAGCAGTACGCCGAGCGTCGGCCGGTTGCGCGAGAAGCACCACAGTCCCACGGTCACGCACCCGACGGTAACAATCGTTACCTGTCCGACGACGACGATCGCCAGCACGAGCGGGTTCAGCACGAGCAGGAATGGCACGACGAGGCACAATGCGCTGCGCGGGGGATCGTCGGGTTCGCGGAGCAACTCGGGCAATTTCGCGCTACCGACAGCGGCGAGGCCGAGCGTGACGCCCCACGCGATCTTCGCCACCGGCCACGTGAGCACCGCGAACGGCGCGAACACCAGAATCGCCATCGGCGGGAGGAAGTACCCGCAGTTGAGGACGAAGGCGTCTTCCTTCGGCTCCAGGTTCGGGTCCGGGAACTGTGCCGACGCGAGCCGGCGGATGCGCGCGATGTCGTAAGGTGACTCGCCGCGCAGCCCGATTTCGGAACCGGCCTGGTAGATAAAGAAGTCGGGGAAATTGTTCGTGGCGAGCGCCTGATAGACGCCCAAGACGCCGAGCAGCACTGCCGGCGCGAAGCGAAGCCACTTGGTGGCATTCGCGTCAGCCACCGAACGTCTCCGGCAGGAGCAGCACGGCCGGGGTCTGGAGGTGGTGCACCACGATGTTGCCGAACGCGGCCCCGATCGCGCCGTCCACAACCCGGTGGTCGAACGAGAACGACAGGTACACGATGTCCGTCGGCTTCAGGTCGCCGTTCGCGTCGTACAGCGGGCGCTTCACCACCTTGCCCACGCCCATGATCCCGACTTCCGGGTGATTGATGATCGGGGTCGAGATCAGTCCGCCGATGCCGCCAACCGACGTGACCGTGAACGTGCTGCCGCGCAGGTCGTCGATCTTGATCTTCCCCGACTTCGCATCGTTACCCATGCGCTCGATATCGGTGGCGATGGTCGCGAGGTCTTTCTTGTCCGCGTCCTTGACCACCGGCACCATCAAGCCGCTCGGGGCCGCGACCGCGAAACCGATGTGGTACTTGCTATGCAGAATCACTTCGCCCGCAGCCTCGTCGTAGGTGCTGTTCACGATGGGCACTTCCTTGAGCGCCCGCGCGACGGCCTTCACGAAGAACGCGAGGTAGGTGAGCTTGACGCCGGTCTTCGCGAGCGGTTCGCGGAGCTGGTTCCGCAGTTTCACCGCATCGCTCAGGTCGCATTCGTCGATGTACGAGTAGTGCGGAATGTGCTTCTTCGACTCAACCATGTGCTCGGCGATGCGCCGGCGCAGGCCGATGAGTTTCTGCCGCGTGCCCGCGATGCCGAAGTCGAGTTTCGAGGTGTCGGTTTTGTTCGGCGCGGACGCGGGGCGTGCATCGAGGTTCGGCCTGGGGGCGAGATATGGCGTGAGGTCGTCGAGCAGAATGCGCCCGTGTGGCCCGCTGCCGCGAACGTGCGCGAGATCGACGCCGAGCTTGCGCGCGAGCAGGCGAACGGACGGCGCGGCAGGCGGAAGGGTTGTGACGCCGTTAGTGCGCGAAGACAACCCCTCCCCAACCCCTCCCCTAAGAAGGGAGGGGCTAAAAACCGAAGACGCGGTGCCTTCTGGTTTTGGTTCGGCTCCCCCTCCCTTCTTAGGGGAGGGGGTTGGGGGGAGAGGTTCTGCCTTCGCTCCATCGCCGACCGCGTTGTAGCTCAGAATCACCTGCCCAACCTTGACCTTCGTGCCCGGTGTTGCGGCCAACTCCGTGATCGTCCCCACGAACGGCGACGGCACCTCCATGCTGGCCTTATCCGACATCACCTCGGCCATCGCCTGTCCGCGCGTGATCGCATCGCCCGGCCGCACGAGCCATCGCACCAACTCTACTTCGAGCAAGCCTTCGCCAACTGGCGGGAGAGGAAAGTCCATGTGTTCGCTCCGCTCGCAGTGGGCTGTGGAAAGTGGGCAGAAAAGCAAAATAGCAGGCTTTGTCTTTCTGCACACTGCCCACTTTCCACTGCCCGCTATTTCAAGCCGCTTCGGTCGCCAAGTCCCACAGTGCGGTGCGGATGTCGCCCAACTGCGGGACGCTGTTCAGTTCGTAGTTCTGGTTCATGCCGATGCCGGGAACGTGCTTGCCCATCAGCGTGCGGGGCCGCACCACCAAGTCGTAGAAGTGTTCGTCGATCACCCGGCGAAGCAGGTGTTCGCCGAAATTCGTCACTTCGGTGTCCTCGTTCACGATCAGCACTCGCCCGGTCTTCAGCACACTCTTGGAGATCATATTCCAGTCGTAAGGGAAGATGCTCCGCAGGTCGATCACGTCGAACGTGTGGTGGTGGTGTGCCGCGAGTTCGTCCGCGGCTTGTGCGCATAGCGGGAGCGGGCGCCCGTAGCTGATCACGGTGCCGAACGTGCCTTCGCGCACCAGTTCCGCAGAACCGATCTTCACGATGTGTTCTTCCAACTCCGGCCAGTTTGGTTCCCACCCTGCGCGGTCGTTCACCGGCGCGTCGATCATGCGGCTCAGTTCGTCCGCGTCGGCCGGTTCGCCCGGAATGAGTCGCGTGTCCTTCGCGCGGAGCAGCGCCTTCGGTAACAGCACCAGCACCGGGTTCGGGTCTTTGATCGCCGCGAGCATCAGACCGTAAGCGTCGAGCGCGTTCGACGGCATCACGACCTTCCAGCCCGGTAGCCTGCTCGCCCAGCTCTCAAAGCTATGAGAGTGGTACAGGCTCCCACGAATGCCGGCTCCGTTCGGCGTCATTACGACGAGCGGCATGTCGTACCCGCCGCCGCTGGCCCACCGTTGGTTGCCCGCAATCTTGAACATATCCAGCACGTTGAACGCGTAGTCGCAGAACTGGATTTCGCAGACGGGTCGGCCGCCGGCGTAGGCGATGCCCATCGCGGTGCCGATGATGCCGCGCTCGTCGAGCGGCGTGTTCCACGCGGTGCGCAAGCCTTGGGTCGCGGTGAACACTCCGCCAAGCGGCGGGCCGACATCCTCGCCGAACACGTCCGTCACACCGAGGTGCTTCTCGCCGAAATGCAGTGCCATTCGCACCGCTTGCGCCATGTTCGCCATTGTTGCTCCGTGGCGACAAAAGCACCTGGGGCTCACGCCCACATGCTAAGAACAGCCGCCCGGTAAGCCAGTGTAGTCCTTCGGGTAAACCGCATCGACCTCGCTCTCGGCGTAGGTGAACGCGTACACGTCGTCGCGGGTCGGTTCCGCTTCCTTCATCGTTTCCACGACGGCTTCATCGGCTTCGAGTTTTGCTTCGTCTTTCAGCGCGCGAACGGCGTTCGTGTCGATCGCACCGGAGTCGATGAGTTTCTGCTCGAACGCGGCCAGCGGGTCGGTCTCGTTCCAGTTGCGCTGCGCGCCGCTCGACGACGAGTGCCCGTGCAGCCGGCTCACCGTCGCTTCGAGCAAGAAGGGTTTGCGCTCGCGGCGACAGTACCGCATCGCGCGATCGATGCCGTGCCACGTCGCGACCGGGTCGTTGCCGTCGATCGTTTCGTGGCGCACGCCATAAGGAATCGCACGGTCCGCGACCGGCCGGTGCGCGTGAACCGCGTCGAGGTCCGTCGAGATGCCGTACCGGTTGTTGGTCACGAGCATCAGGACCGGCAGTTCCATCCCGGGGCGCGTGCTCCAGTTCAGGCAGCTCTCGAAGTCGCCTTCCGCGGTGCCGGCCTCGCCGCCGACCACGACGCTGATGCCCTGCGCCTCGGTGGGGTTCTTCAGGCCGTGACGCTTTTGAACGAGGGCCGTGCCGGGCGCCATCGCGAACTGCACCTCGATCACGCTCGTGACCGGGACCACGTTCCAGTCGGGGATGCTGTAGTGGCCGACGAAGTTGCGCCCGCGGGAGTGTTTGTCGGTCCACCGCATCGCGAGTTGTCGCGTGTGGTCGATCATCGGCATGCCCATCGCGAGCACGATTCCGGCGTTGCGGTAGTGGAGGTGCAGATAGTCGTGAGCGGGGCCGCGGCCTTTGTTGATTTGCAACCCGAGGCAGACGTTGAATGCTTCCTCGCCGGGGCCGCCTATCCAGAAGTAAGCTTCACCGGACTTGGACATCTTGATGCTGCGCTCTTCGAGCGCGCGTGTGCGGAGCATCTGGCGGAAGATGGTAAGAGCGACCTCGACTGACAAGGTGTCGCGCCCATTCCTGATCGCGGACGGTGCTGCGGTGCGAGTGCCGCGCCGCAGCAGCGCGTCTTCGATATCAGGCGGATCCTCGTTCGCGTCTGGCACAGTGAGGTACTCCCGGCGAGGGTCGGTTTTGGAGAGGAGGGACCGACCGGGTTTTGGTTGTGTATGGTGTTTTGGTCGTAGTTGAAAAAGACTCCTGGGCAGGAATCGGACCACTCACAAAATACTCAACACCAAACACCAAACACAACTCTTCACGAACTCTACGTCACGCGTGCGTTACGAGATTCGGCAAACTGTACGGAATGTGCGGGCGCTGCCGCGCTGTTTCGCGAACCCAACGTGTTCTTCCAGGTGTCTATCGGCATTATACCTCCGTATTTGCCAGGCGGTCGGGCAGATTACGGTTCCCGAATGCGGCCGACAGCAGATAAAATCCGACCGCAACACACAAGAGTAACTGGAAACCGAGGACCACGGAACTGTTTTCAGCCAATCCGCCAACGAGCGCTCCCGCGACGTTCGCCCCGAACACGCGATCCGGTTGAGTCGTGCGCTTGAAACTAGTCGCGAAGATCACGCCCGCGAACGCGATCGGCGTGAACACCAACGCACACGCGCCCAATACCTGCACCACCGGGTGTGCCCCGAGGAACACGTTCGGGGAAACGACCAGCCCCACCGCGAGCGCGGCGATCAACCCAATGTAGTACGGTTCGAGGCGCTTCGGATTCACCTTTCCCGCGAACAGGTTCCCCACGAGGCTCATCACGAGGATGGCCGCGAACACCGCCGTGTTAACCATCCACGTCCCGCCGAACAACAGCGCCATTTCCACGACAGCTTTCGTCTCGACGAGCATGAACCCGGCACCGAGAAAGAACGCCCGGAGCATCGCCTGGTAATCGGGCCGCACCGTCCCCTCCGCGACGAGCGCCCGCTTCCCGCCGAACGCCCACCACAGCCCGACCGAGAGCACCAGCGTGAGCACAACGCTCACCCACGTCTGCTTCGGGACGCGTGCCTCGCGGGTGTAGAGGAACGGCCAGTTGTCGTCCGCCGGGCGGAGGGTCGGGCCGCTCTGCTCGATCTCAGCGGTGACCAGGCCGAGCCATTCCGGCGCGGGGTCGGTCGGTTTCACGTCCGCGGCCCGTCTGGTTTGCGGCGGCAGGTTCACGGGCTGGTCGGTGTGGAACTGGGCCTCCGTGTCTTTCGGCACGCCAGTGGACCACGGATACCAGTATTTCACCGGTCGGCCGTTGCGCGGCTCGAACGCTTTGCGCAGTGGGTCCAACAGATTTGGCCCGCCGGCGAAGAACCCGGTACACACACCAGAGTCGAACCGGTCGTCGAACCGGATCGCGGTCCGCGGTGGCGTGGTGACGACCACTGGGTCTTCGCCGAACGCGGTGCGCAGTTGGTCCCGGATACGGGCCGCGATCCACGGCTGGCGGAAGAAGTTGTACACCGCGTACACGCCCGTCGGCTTCAGCACGCGGCGCACATCTTTGAACGATTCGATTGTGAAGAGATAGCTCTCTAATCGGAGGTTCGAGTACCCGGACTGGAGCACGAGTGAGTCGATGAGCGCGAAGACGACGAGGTCGTAGGTGCCGGCCTCGACTTTGCGGAGGAAGTTCCGCCCATCGTTGATGTGGACCGTGACGCGTGGGTCGGCGAACGGCTGGTCCGGGTGACCGTCGGGCTGCGGCTTGGCGCCGAGCTTCTGAATGACGGGGTCGATCTCGACGGCGTCGATGCGTGTGTCCGGGTCGGCCCAGAGCAGCGCGCGGGCCACGTCGTTGCCGTTCCCGGCGCCAATGATGAGGACTCGCTTGAACGGTTTCCAGAGGTGGTGCGGCTTACCGTTCGGTCCGAGGACTGGGTTGCCGTTCGCGTCGCGCTCGACGAGGTCGCGCTGGAACAGGTACGGCAGTGCGTACGCTACGCCCGCCGCGGGCGGGTTCTGCTGCGGTTCCATCAACTGCTGGCTGATGAGGTTTGTCAGGATGAACTTGCTCTTCGGTTCGTAATCGACGCGGTAGTATTCGCTCCACGTGGTCTGAAGCCCGCGGTACGGGACGAACCCAGACGTGACGGCGGTGAGTATCACAGCGGTCAATAGGCACGCGAGCGGCAGCGTGGAAGAACCTCTCCCCCCAACCCCCTCCCCCAAGAGAGGGGGAGCCGGAGTCTGAAGACCCTCCCTTTTTAGGGGAGAGGTTGGGGAGGGGTTCGGCGCGCTGCGCACCACCCAGTACGCGAGTACGCCGCCCGCGAGGCCAAACCACACGAGTGGCGGCAACCGGAGTAGCGAACACGCGGCCAGCGCGCCAATCCCCACGAGACTGCCGAACAGGTTCGCGGAGTATGCGGTGGTGCGGTTCGTAACGCGGTTGAACGCCCGCCCCATCTCTTGCCCGGGGCCGACCATGATGCCCGCGATGAGCACGAAGTACAGCCCACCGACGAGTTCAATCGGCAGCCTGAACGGGAGCGGGTTCTTCTTCGTCACCGAAGTCTCGGTGCCGAAGTACACGACGTCCGGCTGCTCTTGGTCGCCAACCGCGATCACCGCTTGCAGGAACCCGGAGTTGGCGTCGGTGATAAGCCCGATCAGCACGCCGGCGAGCAACCAGTATGGTGTGTGGCGAATGAAGTTCGTGGGCCGGCGCGCGACGAGGCATCCGACGGACATGCCGACGAAGCACGCGAGCAGCACGAGGTTGACGAAGAACGTGAGGAACAGGACGTGTGACGGGAACCAGCGGATGCAGGCGAGTTCGAGGAACAGCACGAGCCAGCTAACGAGGAACAGGTCGAAGGCTGGGCGTTCGCGCATGGTGTCGTGGCTCGGATCGCGGTGAAGCGGAGGTGTGGGCGGATGTTGTTCGGTCGGTGTACGAACGGCACCGCGGGGCGGACACCCGGCGATACCGGCTACGGCTGAGGCGGCTCATTGGTAAGCTCATTTCACTTGCCTCGATCGACGCGCCGGGGCATCATGATATATTCCCGAAGGTGTCCCGCTTCGCGCCGTTCAGCAGGACGAATGCCATGCTCCGCGTTCTCGGTAACCCGAAACGACTCTGTAACGGACTCACCCGCCGTGACCTGCTTACCGCCGGATCCGCTCTGGGGTTAACGCTGCCCGCGTTCCTGCGCGCACAAGCAAAGGGTGGAGGGAACGCATCAGGGGGCTTACGCCCCCCACTCGCCAAGAAAGACGACAAGCACTTCGGCCGCGCGAAGGCGTGCATTCTGCTCTTCTTGTACGGTTCGCCGAGCCAGCTCGAACTCGCGGACCAGAAGCCAGACGCGCCGGTGGAGATTCGTGGCGAACTGAAGTCGATTCGCTCCACGCTGCCCGGCTGCGACGTGTGTGAGCTTCTGCCGCACACGAGCCGCGTGATGCACAACGTCACCGTCGTGCGATCGGTCACGCACAAGTATCCGCTTCACGGCGTCGCCTACGCGACCACTGCCATTCCCGAGATCGACGCGCCGATCGAACTCGCGCCGCACGACAGCAAGCACTGGCCGTTCATTGGTTCGACGGTCGCGCACCTCGAACAGCGCCACGACCCCACCGCCGCACGGAAGGCCGTACCGGACAACATCGCGCTGCCGTTCCCGTTCAGCAGTCAGCGCACCGGCGAAGTGCAGCGTGCCGGACCTTATCCTGCGTTCTTGGGCAACCAGTTCAGCCCGCACTTCACGAGCTTCCATGGGAAAGCCACGAAGAAGATCACGAAGACGCTCACCGACCGCACCATCGAGTTCGATGAGCCTTACGCGGGCACTTCGGAGGACTCGTACTTCGCGCTCGGCGGCGAACCGGCGGCGGACCTCACACTCGATCGCATGAACACCCGGAAGTCACTGCTCGACCAGTTAGAAGACGCCCGCCGCTCGCGTGACGGCACCGAGACACGCGACCCGTTCCATGAGATGGCCTACTCGCTGATCGGCTCGAACGCGGTGCGGAACGCGCTGGACGTTCGCCGCGAACCTGCGAAGAATCGCGAGAACTACGGGCACTTCCTGTTCGGCCAAAGCTGCCTCGCGGCGCGCCGATTAGTGGAAGCCGGCTCGAAGTTCGTGACGGTGTTCTGGGACGAGTTCGGCCTCGCGGGTTCGGGTTGGGACACGCACTGGGAACACTATCCGCGAATGAAGAACGAACTGATGCCGGGTTTTGATCGCGGTTTCTCCGGTCTCATCTCCGACCTCGATCAGCGCGGAATGCTGGACGACACGCTGGTGATGGTGTTGAGCGAACACGGACGCACACCGAAGCTGAACAGCGCGAAGGGTGCGGGTCGCGACCACTGGTCGCAGGCGTATTCGGTGCTGCTCGCCGGAGGCGGAATCTCGCGTGGCAAGACCATTGGCAAGACGGACAAGATCGGCGGCACCGTGACCGACCGCCCGGTATCGCCGAAGGACTTGCTCGCGACCGCATACCACCTCTTGGGCTACGACCTCGAAACGACGCTCACCGACAAGACGAACCGCCCGGTGTCGCTCGTCCCCGGCGGGCAGGTTCTTCGCGACGTGCTGGCGTGAGGCTTCGCCTTATGGCGTACCGTAGGCCGACCGGCCCGCGACCCGCACCCCAAAGTAGGCCAGACCGGCGAATCGCTTGCACAGCCACGGGTGGGTGGAATGCTCGCACTCGCAGCGGAGTTCGTTTCGGAAGGTCTGATCGCAAACCTTGCGGCCGGTGACCACGTCCCGGTAGCACTGGTCGTGCCGCTCGCACGCCGGGCGAGCGTCGGCTCCGAAGGCCCCCTGCGGGATGAAGCGGTTCCCGCTGTACGTCTCCCCCGGGCCGCACGGCCGCCACCACGGACAACTCGTCTGCCCGCGACCGCCGGCGATCGCGGGCGCGGACAGCCCGCACGTCAGCGCGAGGGTTAACACTGTGAGTCGGAGGGGTGAGGACACAACGGACTCCTGGTAAGGTGCGCCGGCTGCGGGCTCGGTGCCGGGTCAATGAAGAATACCCGCGCGCCGCGCCGAGCTAGCCGGGGGCGAGCGGAAAACGCCCGCCCCGGTCGATCGGGCAGGCGTTTCGCGCCGGGACTGCGGGTCGCGATCACGGTCCGGGTTATCGGTCCGGTGCCGGCTGGACCGGCGGCGAGTAGAATCGGAACGGGCGGTCACGCAGCCGACGCCCGGAGGTGTGCCGTGATGAGTGAGCCAACCAGCCCGGACCAAACGAACGTGCGGTTGGAACCACCGGCTGCACGATCAGCCGACGAGACGCAGGTGCGAACGGGCCCGCCCGTCGATCCGAGCCAAGCCGGTCTTGCTCCGACCACGCAACTCGCGGGCTTTGAAATTCTGTGCGAACTCGGCCGGGGCGGGATGGGCGTTGTGTCGAAGGCCCGGCAGGTCGGGCTGAATCGGATCGTCGCCCTCAAGAGGTTACTCGCCGCCGGTGCCGGCCCAGTGGAGGTGGCCCGCTTCCTGGGCGAGGCCGAAGCGGTTGCGGCGGTGCGCCACCCGCACGTGGTTCAGGTGTACGAGTTCGGCGGTTCGAACGAGTGCCCGTACCTCGCGATGGAATACCTCGACGGGGGCAGCCTGTCGGCGGCCATCCGGGCGGCCGGGCGACTGGAACCGGCGGTGGCGGCGGTGCTGGTCGAGAAGATCGCACGCGGCATCCAGGCGGCCCACGACCACGGCATCATCCACCGGGACATCAAGCCGGCGAACGTGCTCTTCGACGAGGCCGGTGAACCGAAGGTCACCGACTTCGGACTCGCCAAGCAGGGCGCGCGGGCCGACCTGACGGACACCAACGCGGTAATGGGAACGCCGGCGTACATGTCCCCAGAGCAGGCCGTCGGGCGGACCAAGTTCGTCGGCCCGGCCGCAGATATCTACTCGCTGGGTGTGGTGCTCTACGAGTGCCTGACCGGTGGCGTCCCGTTCACCGGTGACACCGCGCTGTCGGTGGTGCTGCGGGTGATCGAGGAGGTGCCGGAGTCGATCCGCCAGCGGGTGCCCGGGGTGCCCCGGGATCTGGAGCTGATCTGCATGAAATGTCTGGAGAAGGATCCGCGGGCGCGGTATCCAACGGCCGCTGCGCTGGCCGACGACCTGCGGCGGTTCGTCACCGGTGAGCCGGTGTCGGTCCGGCCGCCGTCGCCGGGGGCGCTGATCCGGCACTGGGCCCGGCAACAGTTTGGTTCGGCCTGGTGGACGCTGGTTGGCGGGCTGGCGTGCGGGGTGGTCGCCGCTGGCACGGTGCTAACCGACATGTTCGGGCGGAAGGTGCCCGAGGCGCGGGCCAAGTTCGACCGGCTGACCGGAGCCGCGGACGCCGCTGCCGACCGGGTGCCGGACATGCTCTTGGCGGCGACCGAGGGGGTGATGTTCCTGCTCATCCCGGCCATCCTGTTCGCCACCGCCGCGCTGGTCCGCCCGCGCAACCGAGCAGCCGACCTCGCCGCCGGGTTGCTGACGGGCATCGTTGCCGCCGTGGCCTTCTTCACCTTCGCCTATGCGTGGTGGGCGACGTACTCGGTCGCCGTCCGCCCGGCGGTGGACGACATGGCGGCGCTCGCCGACCCGGCGGCCGACGCGCTCGCCGGGCACCCGGCGGTGGCCGACCGACCGCCGGCTGAGCGGCGGGCGGCTCTGGCGGCGAAAATGCACAACGACCTGCTCATGCGGCTGCCGTGGGCGGTGTTCAGCGGAATGATCCTGGCAGTCGGCCTGACGGTGCCGATCGCGGTGGTGCTGGTCGGAGCGGCCGGTGGGCTGCTGCGGGCGCGGGGGCTGCGCCCGGTCGTTGCCCCGCTCTACTTAGAAGTCGCGGTGCCGACGGTGGTGTTCGCCGTCCATGCCTTCTTCCTGTTGAACCGGGCGCTGTGGTACGGCATGTGTCCGCAGTACCCGGCGGCCTACGCCGGGCTGCTCGGGCTGTGCGGGCTGGCGATCTACCTGGCCGCCAGGCACAGCCCCGGCTGGACGCGGGCGGCGGCGCAGGTCGGCTGGATCGCGTTCTGCGTGGTCACCAAGTACTATGTGCTGTACGAGTACGACTGATCGGCCGGTGTCGATCGTTCCCGGCGGCCAAGTGCTCCGCGACGTGCTGGCGTGAGTGCCGGGCCGCCTCTGGTACAATGAGGCCGGGCCAGTTGCTCACGGAGCAAGAGTCATGCAAGTCACCATCGACCCGAGTTTGGACGCCGATGCCGACCTCCGCGCGGCGGTCGCGGCCCGTGCGCCGCTCCTCGACAACATTTTCAACGGCACTGCGACAGCGGAATGGCGGAAGGGTACCAACTGGGAGGGCAAGCCCGTCGCGCAACTGCGACTGAGTGACGCCACCGGCGCGCGGGCTGGCGCGGACTTGCTGCCGTTCGAGTTCCTCAGTCCCGACAAACTCGAAGCGAAGTTCCGCGACCTGCGCGACGCATTCCAGATCGTGCGCGACTGGCGCGCTGCGGTCGCGGAGTTGTTCGCCACGATCCGACCGTGGTGTGAGTCGCTGCCTGGCAACCCGCGAGTGCATGAAGAACCGCTCTGCATGATCGAGGGCGAGAGTGGCGAGTACGAGACGACGCAACTCGTCGTGATGCGCGGGCGCTGGACGCTGCACATCAAGCCGGTGGCCGCGTGGGTCGTCGGGTGGGACGGCATGATCGGCATGAACGGGCCGGGCGACCGGTACATGCTCTACTACTCGCGCGCGAAGAACGCTTGGTTCCACACGCCGAACAACTTGCCGTATCGGGAACTGCTGCTGACCGAAGCACTGTTCCGCAAACTGGCGGGGGACGCGCTCGATGGCTAACCCGCTCGACCCGGTGCTGGCGTGGTATTTCACCGCCCACGACGCCCTTCGGGTCACGCGGCGTGTCGTCGAACGGGCGATCCTGGGCGCAATCACCGACAAACATACCTTCTCCACGCAGACCGACGTCGAGAACCTCGCGGCGCTGGACCTTGCAGAGACCGAACTGGACCGACTCGGGGTGCTCGCCCTCGTCGCGATCTTCGAGCGCACCGTTCGTGACCACCTCGCGGCCCTGCCGTTGGTCGCCACAACGAGCGCGTTGCACACCGTGGTTCGCGACGAGGTGTTGAAGGACGTGGAGATGTGGAACATCTCGGTGCGCGTGGTGGAACTGTTCGCGGCGGTCGATCCGGCACTTCGTGGGCAGGTGAAACAGATCATCAAACACCGCAACTGGGTCGCGCACGGGCGAACGCTGATCGAAGCCGCGCCCGTCGTAATTCTGCCGCCTGGCGCGCACCAGCGACTCACCGAGTTTCTTCGGCAAGCCGGGATCGTCGTTCCTTAACGGTTCGTTCGCCATGCCCGCCGAAACTGTTCGCCCGCCGCGGCCGGAGTTGATCGCGCTGCTCGACGCGGTGAAGGATCACCCGGACGACGACACGCCGCGACTCGTTCTCGCCGACTGGCTCGACGAGCAGGACAACGAGTTGGACGCGGCGCGTGCGAAAAACATTCGCAAGGACATCGCCCGCGAACGCGGCACCTTACCGCCCGCCGCGAACATGGAACTGCGCGTTCAAGCCGCGCTGTTCCAGCGGTGCCTCGGTCCGCTCGCCGCGTTCCCCATAACCGGCGAATTCTTTCGAGGGCTGCCGCACATCACCATCGACGGACCGGCACTTCTCCAGCCGGCGTTCCGACCGCTGTTCGCGAGCGAAGAGTTTGCGTTCGTTCAATTCGTGCAACTGAACAACGCCGGCGGTCCGCGGATGGAAGCGATGGCCTCGCTGCCGGAGTTCCGACACGTCCCGGGGTTGGGGGTGTACCCGTTCAACCCACTCGGCACCGGGTCCGCCGCGACATTCTTCGGTTCCCCGAATCTTACCGGGTTGCGGCACATCGCGTTCCGCAGCGTCCAGCCCGGCGCGGTCGGAGTGCAGGCGCTCGCCGCGAACCCGGCGCTTTCCCGTCTGCGCAAACTCGCGATCAGCCACAACAAACTCGTTGACAAAGCCGTGGCCGCGCTCGCAGCCGGTAAGCACCTCACGAACCTGGAAGTGCTCGATCTGAGCGACAACCACATCGGCGACAAAGGCGCGGAGTCGCTCGCCACTTCGAAGGCGTTCCCGAACCTCCGCGAACTTAACCTGCGCGAATGTCCGCGGCTCACGGCGAGCGGCAAGCAACTCCTTCGCGACAAGTTCGGCGAGCGTGTGAAACTGGACTGATTCGCGCCTTCTCGCTCCTACTTTTGCCGCGTTGCGGTATGCTGTTCGTCACACCGACTCTCGCCCCGCGGAGCCACACCATGCCCGACCCCATCGACCGCCGGACGTTCACCACCGCGTTCGCAGCGAGCGTCGTTCTCGGAAGCGAAGCACTCAGCGCCGAAACCGCGCCGATGCCGCACACCAAGCCCACTGAAGCTCCGTTCGAGCGAGACTACCCCAAGCCGCCGCGAAACCCGCAATGGGCCAGACCGCAGATCAACAAGTTGATGGTGCAAGACTTCGTCATGTTCGCGCACTTCGACATGGATATGGTGAAGAAACTGCTCGACCGCGAGCCGGCACTCGTGAACTCGTTCATGGACTGGGGCGGCGGAGACTGGGAAAGCGGACTCGGTGCCGCGGCGCACATGGGCAACCGCGCGATGGCGGAGTTGCTTCTCGAACGCGGCGCTCGCATTGACATCTTCTGCGCCACGATGATGGGGCAACTCGAAGCAGTAAAAGCGTTCCTCACACTCCAGCCGAAACTGATCGACGCGCGCGGGCCGCACGGGTTCAGCCTGCACTTCCACGCCCAACTCGCGGGCAAGGACGCCGACAAGATGGTCGATTACCTTCAATCGGTGAAGAAGATCGACCTGAAGCCGAACCCGTTTCTCAAGAAGCCCGACGACAAGAAGTAAGTGAACGCCCCGGTCGCTGACGTTCCCGGCTCGACTCATTAGGAGGTTGATATGCTCTCCCGCTTTTTGCTCGCTGCGGTCGCGGCTCTCGCGCTCGCGCCATCCGCGTTCGCGCAGGACACCTACACGCGCACCGAAGACGTGATCTACGGCCGCAAGTTCGGCCTCGCGATGACGATGGACGTGTTCGCCCCGAAGGACAAAGAGAAAGCCAACGGCAAAGGCATCATCTGGTGCGTGAGCGGCGGCTGGAACTCATCCAAGCCCGGCGGAGTCGGGGCAGGTTTGGAGTTCGTCAACCGCGGGTACACGGTGTTCGCGGTCGTCCACGGGAGCCAGCCGAAGTTCACCATCCCCGAGGTGCTCGAAGACATGCACCGCGCCGTGCGGTTCATCAAGGCCAACGCGAAGAAGTACAACGTGGACCCCGACAAACTCGGTATCTCCGGCGGCTCCGCCGGCGGGCACCTCTCGCTCATGCAAGGCTGCGCGCCCAAAGAAGGGAACCCGAAAGCGACCGATCCGGTCGATCAACAGTCGTCGAAGGTCGCGGCGGTCGCGTGCTTCTACCCGCCCACGGACTTCCTCAACTACGGCAAGGAAGGCGAAATCGCCCTCGGTGGCGGAACGCTGAAGAACTACCGCCCGCCGTTCGACTTCTGGGAGCGTGAGAAGGGGACGAACAAACTCGTGGTGATCGAAGACGAGGAGAGGCGCAAGGCGATCGGCAAGCAGATATCGCCGGTGTACCACGTCTCGAAAGACTCGGCGCCGGCGCTCATCATCCACGGCGACGCGGACTTCCTCGTGCCGATTCAGCAGGCCGAACTCGTCATCGCGAAGATGAAGGAGAACAAGGTGCCGTGCGAACTCGCGGTTCGGAAGGGCGCCGGGCACGGCGGCCCCGCGTTCGCCAACGACGCGAAGACGCTGGCCGACTGGTTCGACAAACACCTTCTCGGCAAATGACTGCGCACAGGCGAGCGTGGGGCGTAAGCCCCCTGATTGAACCTCAGCACCTCGTACGCTGAGGTTCAATCAGGGGGCT
>CAMDQN010000041.1 GCA_945905925.1 Singulisphaera sp. GP187 | reverse complement strand
TCGACGCTGCGCGGTAACCAACACCACTTCCGGCGATTGTGTCTGTAATCATGCCCTTCACGCGGCCGACAGCAAACTCCGTCAGGATCGACGCGGGCGGACGCCTGCTTCGCACTGACAACAAATGCCGTGCCGAACACTATTGCGTACTGAACCGCGATCCGTGGGGTTGCTCCAGTCAGTACGCCGAATTCGGCGAACACTTCCGATAGCGGTGCTGGAACAGCCTTCCCCGCGCGGAGTGTGGAGGCAGAAGCTCGGACGACGCAACATCGTCCCGTCGCAGAGCGACGAGCTAAACCGATCGCAGGAACGCTCATTAACGTAGTCGGTGCGGTTCAGCCGTCCACATCCCAAATGACGACCTTCCCCGTTCCGCTGCCAGCGGCCATTCGCAGCCCGTCGGGAGCGACCGCGACCGAGCGCAACTTGCCGACCTTCCACTCGTAGCCGGTGGTTTCCGTCCAGGTCCGCGCATCGTATACGCGAATGCGCGTGTCGTTACTCACGGCGACCAGCTTCGAGCCGTCCGGCGTGAACGCGAGTGCGGTGATGTGCTTCGTCCCCACCTTGATGCATGCGACCTCGGTGCCGTCCGTGACCGACACGACGCCCAGCACCGGGCCGAAGTTGCCCGCGACCACGGACCCGTCCGGGCTGAACGCGATTTGCGTCGGGTACGCGTACCGAAACGTTCCCGCCAGCGTTTTTGTTCGCGCGCCGGTGGCGCGGTCGAACAGGACGACGACTGGGTGGTAGCGCGACCCGTCTTCGGCCAGCACCCCGAGTGACACGCCGAGTCCCTTTCCGTCGGGCGTGTACGCGAGCGCGCCGGTGAAGATCTCGCTCCGGTTTGGGCGTTTAGCAACCGACTCGGCGCGGATCGCGTCCCACGACGGTACGGCCCAGCGCCGTGGGGTGAGACCCGGGATCGTGAACTCGGTGCCATCCGGTGCGAACGCAACCGTTTCCGCGCTGCCCGGCAGAACCACCGGTTCCCGCTGCTCATCGGTCAAGTCGAACACATGGAGCGAATCGCCACCAGAAGCGAGGAACCGACCGCACGGCGACACCGCGACCGGGCAAGTGAAGTAACTTCCCTCGCCGAATTGCCGGCGCACGGTCGGCGTGCCGGTCAGATCCCACAGCGTGACACCAGCACCCGACCCGGTCACCAACCCGCGCCCGTCTGGGGTGAAGCACAGACCGGTGACCGTGCCCGTGCCCGTCTTGAACGCTAACATCCGATTCCCTCGTCGGTAACACGAGCGCGGCCCCTGCGGGGCTGACGCTAAACCTGATCCCGACGCATCGCCCGAAAGCGCTCTATCGGCCCCGCACGACATTCGCCACAATCGCAATGATAAACCGAGGGTCGAAGATGCCACAGGCGAAGAAGCCGCGCTGGGTGGTGTACGTCATGCGGTGCGCGGACGGCACGCTGTACACCGGCATCACCACCGACGTTGTGCGCCGGTTGCAGCAGCACAACGCCGGCACCGCGTCGAAGTACACGCGGGCGCGCCGTCCGGTGGCACTCGCGTACCGCGAGACCGCGAAGACGCACGGCGATGCGCTACGGCGCGAACTCGCGATCAAGAAGCTGTCCCGCGCGGCGAAGGACGCACTGCTCACGAAGCACGCGAACCGACGCAAGCGCGCGTGAACTCACTTCGGCTTGCCGTTCGCGTTCCACGGGGCGATCTGGTTGAGCTTCTTCGCTTCGAGCGCCTTGTAGCAGTCCGGCAGGTCGAACGACTTCAGCACGTCCGGCACGAACGACGACAGCGGCCACGTATAGGTTTCCGACCGCGCCACGTCCTCATAACTGGTGAGCGCGTTCTTCAGCGTGACGCGTGTGACCAACTCCGACAGCAGCGCCGCGAAGGTCGCGGGGATTGTGCCCCACCCCTTCGCGACCAGATGAACTTCCTTGTGGCCGATGTCCTTCAGCCAGTCGAGGACGCGCAGCACGTCGAACGTCTTCTGCCCGACATACGGCTTGTCGAGCATGAGACCGTGGATCGCGTAGAAGTAGTCGTTGCCGTAGGGCACGAGGAACTGGTTCGTGCCACACGTGTCGGGTCGCGACTCACCGATGCCACGCACGTCGCACGCGTAGAACGCGGTTTTCGGCTCCGCCTTCACCAACTCCGCGACGAGCGGTTCGTCGCGCAACTCCGAGTCGGCCGAGTGATGCGAGATGTAAAGGATCGCGGGCTTCTCGTCTTTCGGCGGGCGCGACAGGTGCGCCGCGTCGCTCAGCCGGTACACGACCGCGACCGCGGGCTTCTCGGTTTCGATGACGTAAGTGGTCGCGTGCGGCTTCGGATACTTGCGGTCGGTGGTCGGCCGCAAGATGCGGTAGTCCGGTACGCCGTCGCGCTTGGGGAGGTGAAGGGATGCCCACAGGGGCCGTTCCCACTTCTCCGCCAGTGTTTCGATAACGCCGCGAATTATCACCTGCCGGGCCGTCCGCCAGATGAGAGCTGTTCGCACCCCCTCCTTCTCGGTGAACGAGAACACCGTCTTCGACTTCAGTTCGCTCACCTGGCCCTTTGGCGCGCACAGCAGGTCTTCTTCCTTCTCGATGGTGAGCTTCGGTTCGGTCTTCAGGTCCGAGACGCCGGTCGCCCGGTTGAACCACTGGTACATCGCTTCGCGGTTTTCGATGGTGTAGCCGTGCCCGGTCGGGCCGACGTGCAACTTCACGTTGTCTTCCACGCCGAACAACTTGTAGATGCCCCGGAGCCGCGAGTAAGTTTCCTCCGCGCCACGCACGTCGAAGTAGTCCTTTTCCTTCGCCATGATGACGACCGGTTTGGGTGCCAGACACGCGATGAAGTCCGCGTGATCCAAACCGAGCGCGAGCGCCCGCGGCGGGCACTGCTCCGTGTCAGCGGGTAGCTCGTTCTCCAGATTCCGCCGAAATGTGGTGACGAAACAACTCGGCGCGGCCATTGTCCAACGCGGTTCGACGCCACAGAGCCACGTCGTCATCGTGCCGCCGCCGGAGTTGCCGGTGATGCCGACGTGCTTCGGATCGACCTCCGGGCGCGACAGCAGGTAGTCGAGCGCGCGAATGCCGTCCCAGGCACGCCATGAGCCGAAGAATTCACCGACGAGGAACTGCTGATTCCCCGCGAGCAGGTGTTCGCCCACGCCGACACCCGGGCGTCCGGGCTTTTCCAGGTGTGCGTATTGGAGGCGCTCGCCTTGACCGATGGGGTCGAAGATGAGCACGACATAGCCCATCCGCGCGAGGCCCTGGCAGAACGACTGGTACGCCGGCTCCGCTTTCCCGTTGTGGGAGTGCCCGCACGACCCGACGACGCCGGGTAACTTCTTTTTCTTGGCCGCGTGCGGGACGTAGAGATTGGCCGTCACGTAGAAACCGGGCCGACTTTCAAAGATCACCTTCTCGATGGTGTAAGCGTCGCGTTCGAGTTTGCCGGTGACCTTCGCGTTGAGCGGCGTCTTCTCCGGGAACTTGCCGAAGCAGGTCGCGATCTTGTCGCGGACGCCGCGAATGTACGTCTCCGCGTCGGCCTTCGTCTTGAGCTTGGCGCGCGCGTCGGTGCCGATCTTCTCCGCGGTGCGGACTTGTTCCACGTACCAGTCCTGCACGGTTCGCGGGAACCGGTTCAGCGGCGAGAGCGCGTTCGCGGGTTGCTTCTCTTGCGCGAGCGAGCCAAGACCATCGAAGCCGAGCGCGAACGACGCCAGCCCGGTCGCGCGGAAGAAATGACGGCGGGAGAGTGCAGACACGGTTGGCCTCGCACGGGAGACGGTGGCAACATCGGATCACCAACGTACTCGCAGCAGGCACCACCGGTCCAGTTGGTAATGGGAATCGCTTTCGCGCACGCCGTCGATGATCTGGCGATCACACGAGCGCTGTGCTGGTTGTGGTTCTGACCGGATTCAAATCGAGCGGATTCGCAGTTGCGTGATTGTGGCCCAAAGGTACTATATTTCCATTGTGTCGTTGGCGTCCCTTAGCCGGGCGCTTCACCTTCGATATTCGACCTGGTACACACCGCCGAAGTTAACGCTCTTTGAACGTTTTCCCGCCCCAACCTACCTTCCGTTCACCCGCACAGAGGTGTCTTCGCATGTTCCTCAAGCATGGCGCCGCGACGCAAAACGACAAGCCGGGTCGCCGCGAGTTCCTTCGCGTCGGCGTGATCGGTGGCCTCGGCCTCACTCTCGGCGACTTCTTCGCGATGCAGGCGCGCGGCGACCAGAAGAACTACATCAGCAAGGAAGGCGTCGCCAAGAGCGTCATCCAGATCGTGCTGCCCGGCGGCATGGCGCATCAAGAGTCGTGGGATCCGAAGCCCGAAGCGGCGCTCGAGTACCGCGGGCCGTTCGGTGTCGCCAAGACGAAACTCCCCGGCGTCGTGTTCAACGAGAATTTCAAGAGCCTCGCCGGTGTCGCGGACAAGATGACGGTGATCCGCTCAATCGCTGGTAAGGAAGCGGATCACGGGCGCGCGTCGTACACGATGTTCACCGGCTACCGCAAGAGTCCGGCCCTTGAGCACCCCAGCCTCGGCGCCGTGGTGTCGCACGAGTTCGGGCCGCGCAAAGACCTGCCGCCATACGTCGCGGTTCCGTCCGCGTCGGAGTACGGCGGCACCGGCTACCTCGGCTCGCAGTTCGGGCCGTTCGGCATCGGCAGCGACCCGGCCCGCAACGGGTACAAGGTCCGCGACCTGATGCTCCCGCCCGGCGTAGACGACCGCCGGTTCAGCACGCGTCGCGAGATTCGTGGCGTGGTCGATGATCACTTCCGCACGCAGGCCAAGAGCGCCGAAGCACTCGGCGCGATGGACGAGTTCTACGCGCGGGCTTACGCGCTCATCAGTTCACCGGCCGCCCGCGAAGCGTTCGACATCGAAAAGGAAAAGACCGCGACCCGCGCCCAGTACGGCACGTCGGACGCCGGCCCGCGGTTCCTCCTGGCGCGACGCCTGGTCGAAGCCGGGGTGCGGTTCGTGACCGTCAGTTATGGCGGCTGGGACATGCACGCGGGTATCGAGAACGCGATGCGCCGCCAGGCGCCTGGCCTGGACACGGCACTCGCGGCTCTGATCCGCGACCTCGACGAACGCGGGCTGCTGGCCTCGACGGTCGTGCTGGTCACCAGTGAGTTCGGCCGGACGCCGAAGATCAACGCCTCGGCTGGTCGCGACCACTTCCCGCGGGTGTTCTCGCTCGCGGTTGCGGGCGGCGGGTTCAAGAAGGGTCTCGTCTACGGTTCGTCCAACTCGACCGCGAGCGAGCCGGAAGAAGACCCGGTGCGCGTCGAAGACGTGCTGACCACCGTGTACCACCAACTCGGCATCAACGCCGACAAGGAACTGATGGCGCCCGGCGCCCGGCCGATCGAGATCATCGACGGCGGCACCGTGGTGAAGGATCTTCTGGGTTGATCGGAGTAGGTGCCTTTCGTCTTCGCCCCGAAGGGGCGTTGGGTAATAGCCCAGGGCGAAAGCCCTGGGTCTTCGGCGGCCCACCCAACGCCCCTTCGGGGCGAAGAGCACTGGACTCGATCCTTTTCCTTCGCCACCATTTCGCTCCGTAGGACTCCCACATGCGATCCCTCCGCACGACCCTCGCTTGCGTCGCAGTCCTCTTTGCCGCGACCAGCGCCGCTGCCGGTACGCCGAAACTCGCGCGACTGTCGCCGCCCGGCGGGCAGCGCGGGACGACCGTTGAGGTTGAGTTCTCCGGTCGCCACTTGGAGCAACCGCGCGAGGTTCTCTTCTACGAGAGCGGCATCACGGTCCAATCCATCGAGGTGGTCGAGATCGCGACCGGGCCGAACGGCAAGTCAGTGCCTGTCGAACCGGGGCTTCGCGTTCGCGTGAAGATCAAGATCGCGGCCGATTGTCCGCTCGGGCCACACGGGCTGCGTCTTCGTACCGCCGACGGGCTGACCGAATACCAGCGATTCTTCGTCGGGCCGTTCCCGACCGTCGAGGAGAACGAGATTCCCACCAAGGGGCGTAACGACAAGCGCGAGACCGCGACCAGTGTTCCCGCGAACTCCACCGTCCTCGGCAAACTCAACGATGCGACCGACGTCGACCTGTATCGGATCGAAGTAAAGAAGGGTCAGCGCGTGTCGGCCGAGATCGAGGCGGCGCGGCTGGGCGTCGAACGCGGTATCCCCGACTTGCACCTCGCGATTTACGACGCCGACGGCAAGAAACTCGCCAGCGTGGACGACTCCGCGCTGTTTGTGCAAGACCCGGTGTTGTCGATCCTCGCGGATCGCGATGGGGCGTATTTCGTGGAAGTGCGGCACAGCATGTACAACGGGGCGGGCGACGTGTACCGACTTCACGTCGGCACTTTCAGCCGGCCCACCGCGATCTATCCCGCGGGCGGTCCTGCGGGCGAAGAACTCAAGATCAAGATTCTCGGCGACCCGAAAGGCGCGTGGAGCCAGAGCGTAAAACTGTCGAAGGCGCCCGGTGACTTCCCATTCGTCGCGGTGGCCGATGGCGTACCTGCTCCCTCGCCGAACCGGCTCCGGGTGTCAGCGTTCCCGAACGTCCTGGAAGTCGAACCGAACGACGCGCCTGAAACGGCGACCGGTGTCGCTTCGCTGCCGGTCGCGTTCAACGGCATCATCGACAAACCCGGCGATGTGGACTGTTTCAAGTTCCGCGCAAAGAAGGGCGAGCAATTCAAGTTCCACGCGATGGCGCAAACGCTCGGCTCGCCGCTCGACCCGGTCATCTGGGTGAAGGCCGTGGGCGCGAAGACCGGCGCGCCGGGTCAACGTGTCACTGACTCGCGACCGAACCAACTTGGCTACGCGCCCGCGGGCGGCCTCAACCGCGAGACGCACGACCCGGTTCTGGAGTTCACCGCACCGGCCGACGGCGAGTACATCCTCGGCATCGAAGACGAACGCGGCGAGGGCGGCGCGGATTACGTCTATCGCGTCGAGGTCACGCCGCAAACGAACGCGGTCCACACGTACATCGCGCCGGAACCCGAAAACCAGTTCGCGCCTCAGTTGCGGCAAGCGATCTCAATCCCGGCCGGGAACCGCACCACGGTGCAAGTCGGCATCTTCGCCACGAACCGACCATTCGCGGGCGAGTTGGAACTGGTCGGCGTGAACCTGCCCAAAGGCGTGACGCTGCACGCACCCAAGATCACGCCCGGCATGACGAAAGTGCCGGTCGTGTTCGAGGCGGCCGAAGGCACCAAGCCCGAATCGCTGCTCATTGACCTGGTTGTGCGACCGGTCGGCGCCGGCTCGGCGCTGGAGAGCGGCTACCGCCAGACGATCCTGATGAACGCTTACGGCAACAACGATTACTACATGCACACCCCGATCGACCGGCTCGCGCTCGCGATCACCGAACCGGCCCCTTTCAGCGTGAAAGTGGAAGAGCCGAAGTCGGCGCTCGTTCAGAACGGCGAGATGGCCCTCAAGTTCACTGTCGTCCGTGCGAAGGGCTTCGATGGACCGGTGACGGTGCAACTCGAAGGCAAGCCGACTGGTGTGAGCACCGCGACGCCGGTGACGGTGCCTGCGGGTCAGACCGAGGGCGTGTACCAACTTGGTGCATCCCGCAACGCGACAGCGGGCACGCACCTAATTACGCTTACCGCAATGAGCGGCTCCGCCCGCCGCGGCTACCAGGACGGCGACGGCCGCACTTACATCGCCTCGCAGCCGTTCAAACTTGCGGTGGCGGAACCGCACGTCGAGGCGCGCATCCCGCGCACGTCGATCGAGCGAGGCAAGACGACGACGCTGGTCTGCAAACTGAACCACCTTCAAGCGTTTGAGGGCAAGGCGAAGGTAACGCTCGCCCGTCTGCCGCGCGGCGTGGAACTGGTCGAACCGATGCGAGAGATCACGTCGGCCGACAAGGAAGTGACGTTTACCCTGCGAGCCACCACGGACGCTCTCGTCGGCAACTACCAGGGGGTGGTGCTCGACGTGACCGTGATCGACAACGGCCAGTCGGTACGGCAGCTCAGTGGCAACGGCATCCTGCGAATCGACGCCGAACGCGGCGCGCCCCCGAAGGGGAAATAGAAGGCAACCCCTCCCCAACCCCTCCCCTAAGAAGGGAGGGGCTTAAAACCGAAGACACGACCTGTTGGCGAAATGCCTCTCCTGTTTTGGTTCTTCTCCCCCTCCCTTCTTAGGGGAGGGGGTTGGGGGGAGAGGTTCTTGAGAAACCAAACTCAACCAATCATTCATATGCGCACCTTGTACCTCGCAACTATCGCCGTTCTCGCGCTCGCCGCACACGCGGAGGCCGCGTCCACGCTGAAAGTCTTCCCCGCGACCGTCGAACTCAAGGGGCAGGACGATCGACAAACGCTCGTCGTTCAGGTGACCGACGAGAAAGGCACGACCACAGACGTGACCGCGACCGCGAAGTTCTCCGTCGCTGACTCTGCGGTCGCCACCCTCGCCGGGCAAACGCTCAGCCCGAAGAAGGACGGCAAGACCAAACTCATGGTCGAAGCCGGTGGCTTGAAAGCCGAAGTACCCGTCGTGGTGGTGGACGCGGGCACGGCGAGGGCCGTAAGCTTCCGGCTCGACGTGATGCCGGTGTTCATGAAGCACGGGTGCAACAACGGCAGTTGCCACGGCGCGGCTCGCGGCAAGGACGGGTTCATGCTGTCGCTGTTCGGGTACGACCCGGCCGGCGACTACTACCGCCTCACGCGCGCGATCGTCGGTCGCCGCGTCGATCTCGCCGCGCCGGAAAAGAGCCTGATGCTTGAGAAGGTCACCGGCACGGTCGCGCACACCGGCGGTAAACTCTTCGACACCAAACACGACGACTACAAGACATTGCTCAGTTGGCTGAAGGCTGGCGCCCCGGACGACGGCCCGAACGCGCCCGAACCGGTCGGTGTTGAGTTGCTCCCCTCGAAAGTGGTGTTCTCCGGCAAGGCGCCGACACAGAAGACCGTTGTGCTCGCGAAGTACAGTGATGGCTCCGTGCGCGACGTGACGCGCCTCGCGCTCTACATGACCAACAACGAGGCGATCGCGGCGATCGGCAAGGACGGCGTGGTGACGGGCGGCGGTCGCGGTGGCGCGTTCGTCTTCGCCCGCTTCGGCAAGTACACCGTCGGCAGCGAAGTGATCGTGCTTCCCACCGACGACAAGTTCACGTGGCCGAACCCGCCGGAACACAACTACATCGACGCGATCGTCTTCGACAAACTCAAGAAATTGCACCTCGCGCCGTCGGATCTGTGTTCCGACGAACAGTTCTTGCGGCGCGTGTACCTCGACCTGATCGGGCTGCCGCCGACGCGCGACGAGTACGACGCGTTCCTTGCAATCAAGGACGCCAAGAAGCGCGAGAAGTTGATCGACGCGCTGCTCGACCGGCCCGAGTTCGTGGACGTGTGGACGATGAAGTGGGGCGAACTGCTCCGCATCCGGGCGTACAACCAGGTGCCGCAGTACGGGCGCGACGCGAAGGCGATGTTCTCCTACGCCGCCTGGGTCAAGGATCAGATGGCGCAGAACCGCCCGCTGAACGAGTTCGCGGCCGAGTTGCTCGTCGGTAGCGGGAGCAACTTCAAGTCGCCGACCGCGAACCTTTACACCGCGAGCGAACGGCTCACGCCGCAGAAGACCGCTGAAGATATCGCGCAGGTGTTTCTGGGCACCCGCATCCAGTGTGCGCAGTGCCACAACCACCCATTCGACCGCTGGACGTTGGACGATTACTACGGGTTCTCGGCGTTCTTCGCGGGTGTGAACCTGAAGCGCGGCGTCGAGGGTCGCGAGGTTGTGGTCACGAACAACAACGTCGCGAACACCGTGGCGCACCCGGTAGACGGACGGCAGATGAAGCCCAAATTCCTGGGCGGCGCCACGCCGCAGGTCGAAGGCCAAGACCCGCGCAAGGCGCTGGCCGGGTGGCTGACATCGGCCGACAACGCCGCGTTCCGCGAGACGATGGCGAACGTCATCTGGGCGCACTTCTTCGGTCGCGGGATCGTCGATCCGGTGGACGACGTGCGCATCAGTAACCCGCCGAGCAACAAGGAATTGCTCGAAGAGTTGGGCAAGAAGTTGGCCGCGTACAAGTTCGACAAGAAGAAACTCGTGCGCGACATCTGCAACTCGCGAACGTACCAACTCGCGGCTGCGACAAACCCGACGAACCAGCTGGACGAGGTGTACTTCTCGCACTCTTATGTGCGCCGGTTGCGCGCCGAAGTGCTGCTCGACACGATCACTCGCGTCACCGGCACCGAGGATCGCTTTGCACTATCGCCGCCCGGAACGCGCGCCGTGCAGATTCACAGCGGCGAGGTGTCCACCTACTTCCTGACGACCTTTGGCCGCGCTCCTCGTGAGACCGCGTGTTCGTGCGAGGTGAACATGGAGGCGAACCTGTCGCAGGCGCTGCACCTCGTCAACGGCGACACGATCACGTTAAAGATCGCGCAAGGTAAGCTCATGCCCGCGCTGCTCGCGGAGAAGAAGACGCCAGAAGCGATCATCGAGGAACTGTACCTGCGGACGCTGTGCCGCAAGCCGACTGCCACTGAGGTGAAGAAGCTCGCCGACATCGTGCGCCGCGAGACGGAGCCGGACCGCCTTGTCGAACTGGCCGCGGTGCAACTGAAGCTCGACGTCGTCTTCCAGCGCGGTGAGGATCGTCTGAAAGCGATGAAGACCGATCTCGCCAAGTTGCCGAAGGACTCGAAGGAAGCCGCGGCGCTCGCCAAGCAGGTTACTACGCTCGAACAGGCTCAGACCGTGACCCGCAAGCGGTTCGAGGCCACCGCCGCGCAGACGGTCTACGGCGACATCCTGTGGGGGTTGTTTAACTCCACCGAGTTCACGTTCAACCACTGATTGAGTTGAGCAAAGCCCAGCGCCCTCCCACGATAGGTTTGGCGTTGGTCCCGCAGGGGCCGCGCCTCTGCCCGCATACGCAAAGTGGCCCCTGCGGGACCAACGCTAAACCTCGAACACCCAACCCATTTATATATATCATGCCGACGCGCACCCTTTGCCTGATCGTACTCTCGTCTCTGGCGTTTGGCCTCGCGCACGCGCAGCCGCCGAAGACCGGGGCGCCGAAAGTTGATCCAAAGGTCGATCCAAAGGCCGCGGCCGTGACGTACAAGGATCACGTCCAGCCGATCCTGCGCAAGCACTGCCTGAATTGCCACAACGCGGACAAAGCGACGTCCGACCTGGACGTGTCCACGTACCAGGCGCTGATGGCCGGTGGGTCCAGCGGCGAAGCGGTGAAAGCCGGCAACCCCGGTCAGAGCAACCTCTATCGCATGACCGCGCACGAGATCGAACCGAAGATGCCGCCGAAGGGACCGAAGGTGCCCGACGCCGACCTCGCCGTTATCAAGAAGTGGATCGAGGGCGGCGCGCCTGAAACCGCCGTGGGCGCTGCCAAGACCGCTGCCCGCAAAGTTGAGATCGACCCGGTCGCGATCACGAAGGGCAAGCCGGACGGCCCGCCACCGATGCCCGGCGCGCTCCCCGACGTGAAGCTCGCGAAGACCGAACGCGCGCACCCGGTCACCGCGATGGCCGCCAGTCCGTGGGCGCCGGTCCTGGCCGTTGCCGGGCACGAGCGCGTTCTGCTGTACAACTCCGACACGCTGAAGTTGCTCGGCATGCTGCCGTTTCCGGAGCGCGTCGTTCACGTGCTAAAGTTCAGCCGCAACGGGAAATGGCTGCTGGCCGGTGGCGGACGCGGCGCGTCCGCAGGCCGCGTTGTGATTTGGGACGTGACCACCGGCAAGCGTGTGACCGAGATCGGCGACGAGGCCGACATCGTGCTCGCGGCCGACATCAGCCCGGACCACAAACTCGTGGCCCTCGGTGGCCCCGGCAAACTCGTCAAGATTTACGACACCGCGACCGGCGAACTGAAGCGCAAGATCAAGAAACACACTGACTGGGTGACCACGATGGAGTTCAGCCCAGACGGCGAGATGCTCGCGAGCGGCGACCGCAACGGCGGCGCGTATGTGTGGGAGCCGGGAACCGGCGGCATCGTGTTCACGCTCGGAGACCACAAGGACGCGGTGACCGCGTTGAGCTGGCGCGCCGATTCGCAAATGCTGGCGTCGTCCAGCGAAGATGGCCGCGTCATCTTGTGGTACGCGGAGGACGGGTTCCCGACGCGCTCGATCAACGCGCAAGTCGATGCGAAGGCCGTGGGCGCGGCGCGGAACAAACTGCCCGGCGTGCTCGCGGTGCAGTATGCCCGCGACGGTCAACTTGTCACCTGCGGGCGCGACAACACGGCCCGCATCTGGAAGGCCGACGGCAGCCAGGTCGCGCGGCTGGAAGGCTTCACCGATGTGCCCTCAAAGGTGGTGTTCTCGCACGACGGCGGACGCGTCTTCGCCGGCGACTTTACAGGCAAAGTTCGCGTGTGGAACATGAAGGACAAGCAACCCGCCGGCGACCTGACGACCAACCCGGACTGACGGCCCGGCGGTATACCCGGGGTCGATGAGCGCCCAAGCGCCGCCGATTGATTGGTTCCCTCAACTCAGTAACGCAGACGCGGGGCGCGGCCGGTGTTCACTCCCGGCCGGCCCAGCGGCACATCACGGTGCCCCATGCCCGTCACGCGCACACGACTGGTCGCGGTCGCTCTCGTCGGCGCTTCCCTTGTCGCATCGCTCCCGGAGGTCGGGACGACCGCCGCTCAGGACAAAGTCACGAAAGGGAAGAAGACGCCCGCGGACCCGACTCCGTCGGACGGAGAGTTCGCGAAGTTCGGTATTTACGAGAAGACCGCACCGCGACCGAAAGCAACGAAGGCTGTCGCGACCGCACTGCCGCTGAAGCTTGCCGCGGGCGACCGGATCGCGTTCATCGGTAACACGCTGTTCGAGCGGGCGCAGGAGTACGGCCACTTCGAGGCCATGCTCCAGAAGCAGTTCCCCGAACACGCACTCACGGTACGGACGCTCGCGTGGTCGGCGGACGAGATCGGTCTCCAGCCGCGCCCCGCGAACTTCGCCGATACCGAACAGCACCTCACGCACGAAAAGGCGGACGTGATCTTCGCCGCGTTCGGCTTCAACGAGTCGTTCGCGGGCGAAGCCGGGTTGCCCGCGTTCAAGAAACAACTCGCCACGTACCTCACCGACCTGAAAACGAAAGCGTTCAACGGCAAGACCGGTTCGCGGATCGTGCTCGTGTCGCCGGTCGCCAACGAGAACGTCAAAGGAGTGCCCGCCGCGGACCTGAACAACGCCCGCATCAAGCTCTACGCGGACGCGATGCGCGAGATCGCGAAGGAACAGGGCGTCGGGTTCGTGGACGTGTTCGCGCCGACTCTCGACGCGATGCGCGATCCCGCCACCGACCTCACGACCAACGGTTGCCACCTGAACGAGAAGGGTTACGCGCTGTTCGCCGACGCGCTCTACAAGGGGACGTTTGGGGCAGTGCCACCGGCGGTGGACCCGGTGCTCAGGCAAGCCGTGATCGACAAGGACCGTCAGTTCTTCCGGCGATTTCGACCGCTGAACACGTTCTACTACACCGGCGGCCGGAACAAGGACTACGGCTACCTCGACTTCCTCCCGGCGATGCGGAACTTCGACCTGATGGTTGCCAACCGCGACCGCCGCATCTGGGAAATCGCACAGGGAAAGGCGGTGCCGGCGAAGGTCGATGATTTAAACGTGCCGGCGCTGCCGAAGACGGTTCAGGCTCGCGGGGTGAACGAGTGGATGACGGCGGAGAAGGAGCGTCAAGCGTTCAAAGTTGATCCGCGCTTCGATGTCAACCTGTTCGCGGGTGAAGAGCAGTTCCCCGATCTCGCCAACCCGATTCAGATGCGGTGGGACGCGAAGGGGCGGCTGTGGGTAAGTTGCTCGAACACGTACCCACACGTATACCCTGGCCACGAGCCGAACGACAAGATCATCGTCCTTGAAGACACCGACAACGACGGCAAGGCCGACAAGTGCTCGGTGTTCGCGGACAAGCTGCACATCCCGTTGTCGTTCGAGTTCGGCGACGGCGGGGTCTACGTGTCCGAGCAGCCGAACCTGACCTTCCTCAAGGATACCGACGGTGACGGCAAAGCGGACGTGCGCCGGACCGTGCTGAGCGGGTTCGGCACCGAGGATTCGCACCACTCGCTCCACGACCTCACCTGGACCCCCGACGGCGAACTCATCTTCCGCGAGTCGGTCTTCCACCACTCGCAAGTGGAGACGCCGTACGGCCCAGTGCGGCAGCAGAACAGCGGGTGGTTCCGGTTCGACCCGCGAACTCACCGGTTGACCAGCTTCGGCAGTTACCCCAGCACCAACCCGTGGGGCGTGACGTTCGACGACTGGGGGCAACACGTCGCGAGCCACCCGGTCTACGCTGCGGCATTTCACTCGCTCGACCCTGCGTACCCGCAGCAGCACCCGGCACCGAAGGGGCTGCAAGCGTACTCGGGCGTGTGCGGGCACCAGTTCGTCGATTCGCCGACCTTCCCGAAGGAACTCCAGGGCGGGTTCATCAAGGTGCGGTACAAACCCACGAACCGCGTCGAGATTCACAAGTGGAAAGAGGGGTCGTTCGGATTCGCGGAGGAGTACGTCGGCGATCTGCTGTTCTCGACCAACCTGAGTTTCATTCCGGTCGATCTGCAGTTCGGGCCGCGCGGCGATCTGTTCGTGTGTGACTGGTACAACCCGGTGAAGGGGCACATGCAATACTCGCTCCGCGACGAGCGGCGCGACCGGCACTCCGGACGCATCTGGCGGATCACCGCGAAGGGTCACACGCTTCAAGACGCGCCGAAGATCGCGGGCGATTCTGTTAACGAACTGCTCGACGTGTTGAAGCGCCCCGAATCTCGCTACCGCTTTTGGGCGAAGCGCGAACTGCGCGAACGCGACCCGGCGGCGGTCCGCGCGGCGCTCGACAAGTGGGTGACGGAGCTGAAGCCGACCGACCCGCGATACCGGCACCACCAGATTGAGGCGGTGTGGGCGTACCGCTGGGTCGGCGCGGTGAACGCTCTGCTACTCCGGGAACTGCTGAAGTGTGAGGACCACCACGCCCGCGCCGCCGCTACGCAGCAACTCCGGTACTGGCACCCGCACCTTACCGACGCCACAGTGCTGCTTCGCAAAGCGGCCAACGACCCGAACGGAATCGTCCGAATGGAGGCGGCTATTGCCGCGAGTTACGTCGGCACGCCGGACGCGCTCGACGCGCTGCTGGACGTGTTCAAGCACCCGCGCGGCGAACACCTCGATTACGCCGTCCGGTGCGCGCTTGGGTCGCACACGCTGAAGCCGATCTGGGAAGCGAACCCGAAGTACGGTGTCGCGAAGTTGCTCAAGGAACTCACGCCCCGCGACGACTTCAAGGAACCGGTTCCGACCGCGGCTCAGGCGCAGTTCGACGCGCAGAAGAACCTCGCCGCCGTGCGAGTGTCGTGCCTCCCGGAGCGGATGCTGTTTACCGTCGATCAGTTCGCGGTCACGACCGGTCAACCGGTGAAGATCGTGTTCACCAACCCGGACGCGACCGACCACAACCTCGTGATCGTGAAGCCGGACGCGCTGGCGGAAGTCGGGATGGCCGCCAACGAGATGGCGAAAGACCCGCGCAACGCCAACTCCGACTTCATCCCGCCCGAGAAGAAGAATCTGATCCTGCACGCGACCCCAATGGTCGGCTCGACGCGGCAATCGCAGGTCGCGGTGATGCGGTTCACGGCGCCCGCGGAACCGGGCATTTACCCCTTCGTGTGTACGTTCCCTGGGCACTGGGTGGTAATGAAAGGCGAGATGGTCGTCGCGAAGAACCTCGCGGACGTGCCGGCGCTGCTCGCGGCCCGCAAACCATCTGTTGTTGCCGAGTGGACGATGAAGGACTTCGCCGACATCACCGTGAAGCAAGACAAGGAGACGGCCGCACGCGGGCTGAAAGCGTTCATGAAGGCTCAGTGTACGCAGTGCCATCAGGTGTTCGGCCATGGCGTGAACCTCGGACCTGATCTGTGCGACGTGCGCGACCGGTACAAGGGCGACAAACTCCTCCGACAGATCATCGAACCGTCGAGCGAGATCCCTGAGAAGTATCTCAATCAGCGGCTCGAACTGGCCGATGACCGCGTCGTCACCGGTGTGGTGTTGAAGGAAGTGGGGAGCGAGTACCACGTCCTCGCGAACCTGCTGACCCCGAATTCGGTGACGCGGATTCCGGTGAAGGACGTGGTGCGGAAGGTGCCGTCGAAGGTATCTCCGATGCCGACCGGGTTGCTGAACGTCCTCACTCGCGAGGAGGTACTCGACCTGCTCGGGTTTCTCGAAGTCGGGTACAAGGTGCCCGCCCACTCGAAGGACAAGCACCCGGACCCGAAGCCGTGAGTCCTCTCAGCGGGTGGTTAGGGCGAGAGGCGCCGGCGTCAGTCGAACGCTGCGGCGATTGCGTTCGACAGGTGGACCAGCCGCCACGGCGCCCGCGACCGGAGGTAGTTCGACAGCAGGATGCAGAAGCCTTTCGTGTGCGGGTCCATCCAGACGGCGTTGCCGACCGACCCGGTGTGGCCGAACACGCGGCGGTCCAGCAGGTCGCCCCAACTGTCCGGTGTCCCCGCGTGGTTGAGCCGCCAGCCGAGACCCCACGGCTGAGTCCGGCGCACCGGCTCCGGCATGTCCGGCATGTCGTCCAGCCGGCTGCTCGTCATCATGCGAACGGTTGCGGGCGACAGCAGCTTTGTACCGTTCCACTTACCACCATTCAGCATCAGAGCGCAGACGACGGCGACATCCTCCGGCGTGCTGAACATCCCGCCAGCCGGCGAACCGAACTCGCGCCAGTACGTGCTGTTCCAGTCGGCGTCCTTGTCTTTCTGGTAATCGGGCACGACCGCGCGCACCAGCCGCTCCGCCGCGAAGCCTTGCGAACCCAGACCGGTGGACTTTAGCCCCAGCGGGTCGATGATCTCGTGCTTCACGAACTCGCGCACCGACTGCCCGGAGAGCCGCTGAATGATCTCGGCGACGAGGATGGTGCCACAACTCGCGTAGCTGTGCCGCGTGCCCGGCTTGAACAGCAGATCAGCCTTGATCGCGCCCTCGACGAAGGCCTTCAGTGGGGATTGCTTCTTCCGCAACTCGGCGTTGTTCGGCAACTCGTCCGGCAGCCCCGACGTGTGCGTGAACAGGTGCAACACCAGCGCGTCTTCCTTCCCGCCGCCGGTGAACTCCGGGATGTATCGCGTTACGCGGTCGCTGAGGTTGATTTTGCCGCGCTCGACCAGACGCAGTGCGGCCATGTAGATCACCGGCTTGGTGACCGACGCGAGGTAGAACATCGCGTCCTTGCGGATCGGTTCCGCGCCCGGTTCCGGTCCCTGATGACCGAAGAATCGCGGGGCGACGACCTTCCCATTGCGCCCGACGAGGATCGCCCCGCCCGGCACCGGCGCGTCTTTCCCGGTCGTCCACTTCTCCATCAGATCGTAGGCCACCTGAAGTTGCTTCGGGTCGAGGCCGATGTCCTCCGGCTTGACGTGGGGCAACTCGGCCTTCGCTGGTACTTCCGCTGCTCCCGCGGCGCCGTGAGAGAGAAGGGCACTGCCCGCGACGGCAGCCGTTCCCAGCACTTCGCGACGCGTCGGTCCGGTCGGTTCGCTCATGGTCTCGCTCCTCGGTTGAGTTCGTTTCCGGTCGCGGTGGGTTGCGCGGCGTCAGTAGTCGGCTATGGACCCGTCCTTCAGTCGGCCGCGTAGCGGCCACTCGGGTTTGTGCGGCTTCTTGGCCAGCTCTTCGAGCTTCGCCTCGTCGATCTCCACGCCCAGCCCCGGTCCCTGCGGGAGCGACGCGTACCCGTCCTTGTCCACCGACCAACTCTTCTTCACCAGCCCCACAGGCGTGATCTGCGGGTAGTATTCGTGAACGATGAAAAACGGGATCGACGCGGACGCGTGCAGGCTCGCCGACACGCCGAGTTCGGTGGTGACGCAGTGCGGGGCGAGCGGCACGTGGTACGCCTCGGCGAGCGTCGCGATCTTCTTCATCTGCGTGATCCCGCCGCAGTGGGCGCAGTCGGGTTGAAGCACGTCGATACACCGTTCCTGAAGGTACGGCACGAACTCCCAGAGGGTTCGGTCGCGCTCTCCCGTTGCCAGCGGAATCTTGATCGCGGCCTTCAGACGCTTGAACACTTCGATGTTTCCGGGCACGGCCGGTTCTTCGATGAACGCGACGTCGGTCGGTTCCAGCGCGTTCGCCAGTTGGATCAGGAACGGCGGGGGCAAGGCACAGTGCGCATCGAAGATGACCAAGCCGTCGGCGCCGACTTTTTTCCGCTCACCCTGGATGTACTCGACGTAACGCTTCACGTCCGCGGGCGTGGCGGCGAACTCGGCCGGGCCGGCACCGGGCTTGGTTACCTTTGCGGACGGGTACACGCGAATCTTGTCGCGCGTCGGCCCGCCGAGGATGCGGTACACCGGGACGCCCCACAGCTTCCCGGTGATGTCCCAGAGCGCCATGTCGATACCGGCGATGGTGTGAACCATGAACGGCCCGCCGCGCATGTCCCGGTGCGCGCGGTACAGTTTCTGCCACAGGTGTTCGATTCGCGTCGGGTTTTCGCCGTCGAGGAGGGTGAACAGCGACTCCGCGAGTGCCGCCGCGACCTTCGGTTCGAGCTGATCGATTTCGCCCCAGCCGGTGACCCCGTGGTTCGTCTCGATCTTGACGTACACCTTCGGTCCGAACGGGGTGGCCTTCAGGCTCTTGATGCGAATCGAGGACGTGCGGTCGCCGACCTCCGCCGCGGGATTCTGCGCCGCCGCGACCGGTTCGGGAATGAAAGTCGCGCCGGCGGCGAACGCGCCGGCCGAGGTCAACACGTTGCGACGGGTGAACGGCATGAGATCGGCTCCTGGGGTGAGATCACTTCTTGAGGTAACGGTCGAGGAACTCGGAGGCGACCGTGATGACGGGGCGCACCCTGGACCGGCTGATCGCGTTCGACCATCGGCCACAACGCCGTAGAAACCACCGAACGGCAGTGGCGGGTCAGGGTTTGTCTTTTTTCTTGGGCGCTGGGTCGGGGAGGGCACGCTCGGTTTTCAAGCCCTCGTCGCCGAGGCTCTTCATCCAGGTGTCGAGGTCGGCGCGTAGTGCTTTCAACTTCTCCGCGTGTTTGGGATCCGCGGTGAGGTTCTTCAGTTCCCACGGGTCGGCCGCGAGGTCGTACACCTCCTCGGCCGGGCGCTTGTGGTAGCGTTTCACGACGGCTGCCGCGACCGGATCGGTCTTCGCCTTCTCGGCCCACGAATCCCAGTAGTTGCGTCCGTCCGTTCCGGCCTTTGCCAGGTCCACGTGCGTGTGGTGTTCGGCGTCCGAGTCGAGGTTGCGGACGTATTTCCAGTCGCGCGTGCGAACCGCACGCAGCGGATACCGGTTCATGGCTCCGTCGCCGCTGTGAGTCACGAACACCTTGTCCCGGTGCGCGTCTTTCTCTCCGCGAAGAACACTGAGGAAAGACTTCCCGCTAAGTCCCTCGGGCGGCTTCGCCCCGATCGCGTCCAGACACGTCGGGAGCAGGTCGATCCAGCTCACCATCGCGCCGGAGGTCGTTCCTGGTTTGATGCGCCCCGGCCACGCAGCGATGAGGGGTGTACGAATGCCCGCGTCGTAACCGTTCCACTTGCCGAACGGGAACTGCGATCCATGATCCGCGGTGAACAGGAACAGCGTATCTTTGGCGAGGTGCTTGCGAGCCGCATCGTGCACCAGTCCGAGGTCGCGGTCGGCGTTCGCGACGGCGGCCAGGTATCGCGCCTGGGCCTGCCGGGTTTCCTTCGTGTCCACGAGTGTCGGCGGAAGGCTCAGTTTCGCAGAGTCGAACTTCGTCTCCTTCGGCCACGGGACGTGCGGCCAGTTGGTTCCGACCAGCAAACACAGCGGCTTGCCGGGCTTGCGGGCTTCGAGCCACTTGACCGCAGTTTCAACACACTCGTCCTCGTGGTACTTGAAGTGGCTGGTGTGGTCGAACCCGTACTCCGTCACCTGGGCGTAGTGTGCTACCTTCCCGATGGCGACGATTTCGTACCCGAGTTCCTTGAAGTACGCTGGCCACTTCTTCACGTTGGCCTTCGGCCTGGCGTGATTGAGCATGGCCCCGTTGCGCATCGGGTCCAGCCCGGTGAGTAGAGCCGCACGGCTCGGGGCGCAGCTCGGAGAGGCGACGAATGCGTGGGTGAGCGTCACTCCGTCGGCCGCGAGCCTGGCCATGTTCGGCGTGGGAACTTCCTTCCCGCCGTAAGGCGAGCAGTCGGCCCACCCGAGGTCGTCGGCGAGAAAGAGCACGACGTTCGGTTTCGGCGGGTCCGCCGCGATTGCGAATCCCGGAGCGTGCGCGAACCCGAGCGCCAGCGCGACCAGCCACCGGAGACCGCGTGTCATGGCTTGCCTTTCTTGGGGACCGGTTCCTTCAGCACGTTGCACCGCTTCGCCCAGGCGTCCCACTTCGCGGTGAGTTCCTTCACGCGCTCCGGGTTCTTCGCGGCGAGGTCGGTGAGTTCCACCGGGTCGGTGTCGATGTCGTACAGCTCCCACGGCTTGCCTGCCGTCGCGACGAGCTTCCACTTACCGATGCGAACCGCGCGGTTGCCTTCGTGCTCCCACGCGAGCAGGTCGCGGTCGGTCGCCTTCCCCGCGAACGCTGGCAGCAGACTCTTGCCCTCCATCGGGGTGACCGCCGTGTCGCCCCGCTTCGCCGGGTACGCGGCCCCGCTCACCTCCACGCACGTCGCCATCACGTCGATGATGTGACCGGCGTGGTCGCGGAACTCGCCCTTCGTTGTGATGCCGTTCGGCCAGTGCGCGATCAGCGGCGTGCGGATACCGCCCTCGTAGCAGTCGTGCTTGTAGAGCCGGAATGGAGTGTTGCCCGCGTTCGCCCACCCGCTGCCGTAACTGTGGTACGTCTTCGGTCCTCCCATCGCGGCAAGTTCCTCGCCGGTGTGCAGAACGTTCTTCGGCCCGCTGTTGACGTCGAACCCGAATGGATCCCACTCGGCACACGCCCCGTTATCGCTCAGGAAGAGGATCAGCGTGTTATCGAGTTCGCCGTTCTTCTTCAGGTCCGCGACGACGCGGCCGATGTTGCGGTCCATGCACTCGACCATCGCGGCGAAGATGGCCATGCGGCGGGCGAGGTCGGCGCGGCGGTCATCGTCGAGTTTGTCCCACGCCGGGTTGTTGCCCGAACGCAGGAAGTCGCGCCGCGTGGTGAACGGCGACCGCGGGCTGAGCGGCGTGCCCTTCGGGAACAGCCCGAGTTCGAGCTGCTTCGCGTGCCGGGTCTCGCGCAGTTTGTCCCAGCCGGCTGTGTAAGTGTCGGCGTACTTCTTGATGTCGTCGGGCTTCGCGTGCAGCGGGAAGTGCGGAGCGTTGAACGCGAGGTACTGGAAGAACGGCTTCTTCTCGGTGCGCGCGAGCGCGAGGAAATCGAGTGAGTAATCGCCGAACGCGTCGGTGCTGTAGAACGCGTCCTTCGCGTAGGTTCGCTTCTTGCGGTTGGCCGGCAGGCGGGTGTAGGACGGGTCTTCCTGGAAGCACGAGTTGAACCCGCCGATCATGCCATAGAACTCGTCGAACCCGCGAGCAACCGGGGACGGGCGCTTCGGCCCGCCGAGGTGCCACTTGCCGACCATCGACGTGTGATAGCCAGCCGTCTTCAGCACTTCCGCGATGGTAACCGTGTTCGGCTGCGGGAAGCCGCGATAGCCCGGTTGGCCCTCGTCGCCGGTCATGTCGCCGACGCCGGCCTGATGCGCGTACAGCCCGGTGAGCAGACTGGCCCGCGTCGGGCAGCAGCGCGTGCCGTTGTAGAACTGACGGAACCGCAGGCCGTTCTTCGCGAGCGCGTCGAGGTTCGGGGTCGCGATTTCGCCGCCGTAACACCCGATGTCGGAGTACCCGAGATCGTCGGCGAGGATGAGGAGCACGTTTGGCTTGGGCGCCGGTTCCGCCGCGATCGCGTGTGCGGCGAGAAGCGCGAACACAATCGCTGACAGGATGAATTTGCTCACGGTACGGATTTCCTCCAGGTCAGCACTTTCTCGGTGAGCCGCTTCGCGACTTCGGGGTGAGCCGCGATCACGTTCTTGGCTTCGACGTGGTCTTTCGAGAGGTCGTACAACTCCGCACCGGTGCCGTCGGCGTTCATGAGCAACTTCCAGTTCCCGTCGCGCACGGCGAGGTTCGGGCTGCGGTGTTCGTTGTCCTTCGGGTATGCGAACGCGGTCGCGTTCCGCCCGTACTCCCAGAACAGTGGTTTGGTGCGAACCGGTGCTTCACCTTTAATTGCAGCGGTCATATCCTCGCCGTCGGGCGCGTAGCCCTTCGGCAGTTTCGCGTCGCACACACTCGCGAGCGTCGGCAGGAAGTCGATGGACGCGATGACCGTCTTGTCGTTGACGACGCCACCCTTGACCTTGTCCGGCCACCACGCGACGAACGGCACCCGGATACCGCCCTCGTAGAGACTGAGCTTCTGCCCACGCAACCCGCCACCGCGCTCGCGCGCGAACGGCTGTGACGCCCCGTTGTCACCGAGGAACAGCACGAGTGTGTTCGTTCCTTTCAGGCCGTCGAGCAACCGACCGATTTGCTTGTCGAGGTCCGCGAGAACCGCCTTGTACTTCGTCTTGAGTTCGGCTTCGCCCTTCGCGCGCACAGCGTTCATCTGCGCTTCCGAGGGGACGAATGGCGTGTGCGTGTCGTCGAGCCAGAGGTTCACGAAGCACGGCTTCCCGGTGTTCTTCTTCAGGAACGCGAGCGTCTCATCGACCATCCACTTGGACCGCTCGTGACGCGGAACCTGTTGCGGTTCGAGCTTGTCTTGCGGCCCCCACGGGGTTGTCTTGAGGCCGAGCGGCGCGGCCGGTTCCGGGCTTTCGTAGGTGCCGAGTCCGAGGTCGTAACCGTATTCTTTGAACTTCGGCGAGTCGGTTACGTCGCGCCCGCCGCCGAGGTGCCACTTGCCGATATGCGCGGTCGCGTACCCGGCTTCCTTCAGCATTCGCGGCAGCGACGGCGCCTTCGGGTCGAGGTAGTCGGCTTGCTCGCACGCTCGGTTACCGGCCTTCGTTTGAAGGAAACTGGTGATCTTCCACCGGGCCGGGAACTGTCCCGTGACGATACCGCACCGCGACGGCGAACAGATCGGCGCCGCGACGTAGCCCTGCGTGAACCGCACGCCTTCCGTCGCGAGTCGGTCCATGTTCGGGGTCTTCACCATCGTGTTGCCGTAACACGACGGATCGCCCCAGCCGAAATCGTCCACGAGCACGATGACGACGTTCGGTTGATTGGCCGCCCCAAGCGGGGCCGACACGAGGAGGGCAACGGCGGTGAGCAGGCCGGTTCTGATCATGGCAGCCCTTCCTCGATTCGAAAGCGATTGTTCCGCACGGGCGGCACGGAATCACGAGCATGATACGATCCCGCACTCTACGCCAAGATTCCTTCCACCACCTTGCCGTGTACGTCGGTCAGCCGGAAGTCGCGCCCGCTGTAGCGGTACGTCAGTTTCTCATGATCGAGGCCGAGCAGGTGCAGCACGGTTGCGTGAAGGTCGTGAACGCTCACGCGGCCCTCCGCGGCCTTGAAGCCGAACTCGTCGGTCGCTCCATACGCAACCCCTCCTTTAACCCCGCCGCCGGCCATCCACATGGTGAACCCGTAGTGGTTGTGGTCGCGGCCGTCACCGTTCTCCGACACCGGGGTGCGTCCGAACTCACCTCCCCAAACGACCAGCGTGTCGTCCAGAAGTCCGCTCTGGCGGAGATCCTTCAACAGAGCCGCGATCGGGCGATCAATCTCTACGCACTTCTTCTTCAGTTCAGCATTGATGTTGGCGTGATGGTCCCACCCGCCCAACGATAACTGCACGAACCGGACGCCGCGCTCCACGAGTCTTCGGGCGAGCAGACAGCCGCGTGCGAACTCGCCCGTGCCGTAGGACTCGTGCACACGCACCGGCTCGCGTCGCGTGTCGAACGCTTCCCCCGCAGCGGACTGCATCCTGAACGCGGTCTCCATCGCCTTCACGCGGGCTTCGAGTTGTGGGTCGTTCCCGTTCGCCGCGGCGTGACCCCGGTTCAATGCTTGAATCGCGTCGAGTTGTCGCTTCTGGTCGTCGAGGCCAACGGCCGGGTTCTTGAGGTGCTTGATCATCCTCTCGGGATCCGCTTCCGCGGCGGCCACCCGCGTTGCCTGAAACTGTCCAGGGAGATACCCGCTCCGCTCGAACCCCACCTGGCCGAACCCGCCGCCGAGGGAGACGAAGCCGGGCAGGTCCGCGTTCGCGGAACCAAGACCGTAAGAGACCCACGCCCCAATCCCCGGGTGAATGGCATCGATCCGGCCGCTGGCGAGGAAATTCGCGGCCGGCGAGTGGTTCGGGTTGATCGCATGAACGGCGCGTAGCACGCACAGTTCGTCGGCGCACTCGCGAAGGTTTGGGAGAAGGTCGCTCACCGGGAGGCCGGACTTCCCGCCCGGGCGGAACTGGAACGGTGAGGGGAGCAACCCGCCGGTGACGCGCTCGGTGCGCAGATCGGTCGCCCCCGGTCGCTTTCCGGCGTGCTTCGCGAGGTCGGGTTTGGGATCGAAGGTGTCGAGGTGCGACGGCCCGCCCGCCATGAACAGGAAGATCACCCGCTTGGCCCGCGGTTTGAAATGCGGCTTCTTCGGTGTCGCGGTCGGCGGTGCCGCGGCTTGTAAATAGCTCGCCAGTCCGAGCAAGCCGACGCTGCCGCCGAGTTCGCGAAGGAACCGTCGGCGGGTCGGTCCGAACGGGTCGGTGGGGTCTTGTTCGGTCATCGGGGTTCACTCGCGAAGCCGCAAGCGGCAGAAGAAAGGCGCTTGCCTTAGTTCAGAAACAAAAACTCGTTGCTCGCCAGGATCGCCTGTGCGAGCAACTCCCACGCGGGTGTGTCACTTTCCTTCGCCGGCCGAACCAGTTTCAAGGCGGTTGCCAACTCGTCGGCGGTCGGGTCGCGAAGGAGCGCCCGCCGGAACAGCGCCTTCACCGTGTCCTCGCCGGTCTTGCCGACGGTCGCCGCCTTCGCCAGCGCCGCAGCGGACTGGCGCACAAACGGGCTGTTCAGGAAGTAGAGTTGTTGAAGCGGGGTGGTGGTGACTTCCCGTTTCTCGCCGTGACCGCGCGGGTCCGGCAGGTCGAACAAGCGGTGAATGTCGGCCGGGCGCTCGCGACTCACCTTCCCGTAGACCGTTCGGCGGACGCTCTTGGGGGCGTCCAGATTGTCCGACGGGCCGCCGCCCGCGAGGCTGAGTTGACCGCTCACCTGAAGGATCGCGTCCCGCCACGCTTCCAGTTCTAGCCGCTTGCGGGGGGCACGCCAGAGCCACCGGTTGTCGGGGTCCGCGGCGGCAAACGTGTCGTCGTGCCGGCTCGATTGCCGGTACGTCGCGGACAGCACCAACTCGCGGACGAGCCACTTCATCGACCACTTATTCGCAACGAACCTGGCCGCGAGGTCGTCGAGGAGTTCGGGGTGGGTCGGGCGGTCGCCGAGCGCCCCGAAGTTGCTCGGAGTGGTCACGAGATGCCGCCCGAACACCCAACCCCAGGTGCGGTTCACGAACACTCGCGCGGTCAAACTCGATGCGTCGGTTGTAATCGCGTCGGCCAGTTCCCGCCGACCGCTTCCCGCCTTGAACAGTCGCGGTTCGCCGGGTGATAGCACGCCGAGAAACCGCCGCGGGACGAGTTCCCCCGGCCGTGCCGGATTGCCACGAACGAAGACGGGCAGGTCGCGGTATCGGCCCGGTCGGTAATCGACCACCGTCCAGGCGGGGTCGTCGCCGTTGACCCACGTCCCGGCATCCCGCACGACGTTCGCGGTCGGGCCGGTGTCCAGCCCCTTTTCGCGCTTCTGGAGGTCCGCTACCCGCGCCTCGAACACCTTGATCTGCTGCTCGAACGGCGCGGTGTCCTTCTTCTCCTTGATGGCCGTACTGCGCATGTCCTTCGCGTAGCTCAGACGCTGCGTTGCGTCGAGCAGGTCGCGCCGGACGGTCGTGAGCGCCTCCTGCCCCGCGTCGGCGTTGGGCTTCAGCGGGCGCTCCGCGAGCTGCGTGTTCGCCATTACCCCCGCGAGCGCGTAGTAGTCTTCGGTGGAAATCGGGTCGAACTTGTGGTCGTGGCACCGCGCGCACGCGACCGTCAGCCCCAGGAACCCGCGAGTGATAACGTCCACGCGCTCGTCCCACTCGTCGGCGACGAACGCCGCGATCACGTCCTTGGAGACCTTCGGCTCCTTGTGGTAGACCGGCGAGAGGCCGAGGAACCCGAGCGCCGTGTAGTCTTCCGGTGTGGTGCCTGGGATCAGGTCGGCAGAAATCTGGAGCTTCACGAACCGGTCGTAGGGCACATCGGCGTTGAACGCCCGGATGACCCAGTCGCGATACCGGTAGGGGAACCGCGGCGGCTTGCACGTCGATTCGCTGGTCGAGTTGTCCTCCGCGTAGCGGGCCACATCGAGCCAGTGTCGCGCCCACTTTTCCCCGAACCCCGGCGACGCGAGCAACTCTTCAACCAACCGTTCGTAAGCGTCGGGTCGCGTGTCGGCGGCGAACGCTTCGACCTGCTCGAATGTCGGCGGAAGCCCCACAAGATCGAAGTAGACGCGGCGGATCAGGGTGCGTTTGTCCGCGAGCGGGGCATGCATGAGCTTCTGCTCATCGAGCTTCTTCAGGACGAAGAAGTCGGCTTTCTTGACCGGCCACTTTGGGTCTGACACCTTCGGGGCTGGGTGTTCGGCAACGGGCTGAAACGACCAGAACTTGCGGGCCGCATCGCCAATCGCGGGCTTCACGACGGTCGCCGCCGGGACCGGTGCTCCCATCTTGACCCACTGCCGGAGGTCCGCGACGGCCGCATCGGACAGTTTCCCTTTCTCCTTTGGAGGCATCGCGGGGAAACCCGGTGAGTGCGCGACGGCGCGCAGTAGTAAACTCTCTTCGTCTTTGGCTTTGACAACCGGACCGGACTCGCCGCCTTTGCGAATCGCCTCTGGAGTGTCGAGTTGGAGACCGCCTTTTTCTTTCTTCGCGATCGCCGAGTGGCAGGAATAGCAGTGTTCGGCGAGGATCGGCCGAACCTTCTTCTCGAAGAAATCGACCCCTTCGTCGGCGCGGCCATCGGTCGGCAGGAGAGTAGCGAGCAGGAGAGCCATAACGGGCCACGCTTGGCGGCGAGACACCGATCGGGCGGTGCGGGTCGAGCGAGTTTCGGCGTGCATGACCGTCACCGGAACTGAGGCGGGAGTGTCGAAGGGTTGCAGCGGATTATAGTAAGTCTCGCCGAACAGAACTCCACGTCAGCGGCTCCGATTGGCGGGACGCGGTTGTGGAACGCGGAACGGAAGTCGCGTAGCATTCCCGTACCGAACACCGGCCGACGTGGTACGGAATGCGGACACTTCCCTCGCTCCTCGGAGTCACCCGTGATCGTCAGCGGCTTGTCGGGCAACGAGATCTTCGTCCTCGCGGAGAAGGGGTTCGCTCCAGGCAGCATCGTGGTCGGGAACAGCGTTCAGTCGCTCGGGCTTGTCGGCGGGCTGTCGAGCAGTCTCAAGACGCTCGCCGGGGGCGAGATCGCCAACCTCACGCAACTCATCACCGAGGGTCGGCACGCGGCGATCAACCGGCTCGAGAAGGAGGCCCAGGAACACGGCGCACACGGCGTCACCGGGGTCACGTCGGAACTGAAGACGCTCGGCGGGATGCGTGAGTTCATCGCCATCGGGTCGTCGGTGAAAGGACTCGACTACCACGGCCCGTTCTTCACGACCGCGTGTACCGGGCAGGACCTGTACTGCCAACTCGATGCCGGGTACGACCCGCGACACTTCGTGATCGGGAACGTGGCGTACGCCCTCGGGGTCAGCCGGGGGTTGTTTGGGTTTTTGCGCGGGTTCGCCGGCGGTGAGGTGAAAGAGTTCTCCCAGATGTACAACCACACCCGGCACCTGGCCCTCGAACGGCTCGAGGCCGAGGCCCGCGAACGCGGGGCCAACGCGGTGGTGGACATCCAGACGGTGATTCTTCCGCTCGGGGCAGGCGCCAGGGAGATGTTGATGGTGGGCACCGCGTCGCACCACCCTGCGTTCGGGAACCCGGCGCGGCCTGTCACGTCCGAACTGACGGGTGAGGAACTCTGGAACCTGACGAAGATGGGGTACGGGCCGCTACGCCTGGTGCTGGGCACCTCGGTGTACTCGCTCGGGCTGACGGGCGGGATCGGGGCGCTGTTCAAGGGTCTGTCGCGGGGCGAGGTCAGTTCGGTGACGCAGTTGATCTACAAGGCGCGCGAGAACTGCCTGGCGCACATCGAGTCGGAGGCGACGGAGATCGGTGCCGACGCGGTGATCGGGACGAAGGTGTTCATCTACGAGATGGGCGGCGGGTTCGTGGAGGTGCTGGCGATCGGGACGGCGGTGAAGAAGATGGAGGGGCTGGGGACGAAATCCTCGGCGCTGATCCCGCAGGCGATCATCCGCGACCGCTCGACGTTCCTCGACGAGACCCACAACACTGGCAAACTCGACCGGCACTGACCCAGCGTGCGTCGGCGACGTGGAGGTTGGCCGGGCGCGTGAAGGCAGCAGACCGGCGCAACACGGTCTGCTGTCGTGAAGCGCCTGTCAGGGGAACCTCGGGGGGCTTACGGCCGATCCCAGACCGCGGGCAACTTCTTGGAGTCCTTGCCGTAGGTTTGCGACACGATGAAGCCGCTCGCTTGCGAGGCGTAGAAGATGCGACCGTTGGAAACGACCGCGCCCAGACACTCGCGCGAGTCGATCGCGGGACCGGTCGAGACCAGTTTGCCGCCGGCCGCGAGATCGATCATGTCCATGTTGGCGCCCAGGATGAAGGAACCCGACATGGTGAACCGGCAGCAGGCGTAGTTGTGGTCCACGCCACCGACGACCTTGCCGGTCTTCCGGTCGAACACGTTCCCGCGACCGCGCAGCGCGTTGCTGAAGATATACTCCTCACCCACCGTGACGACGTTGAGCGCGGACGTGATCGGGTCGGACTGCCAGACGAGCGAACCGTCCTTGGCTTCGAGGCACCACACGTAGCGGTCCTTCGTTCCCTCCTTCGCTGGGTTGTTGCCGCCGAGGTAGAGCCGGCCGTCACGCGCGGAGAGGGTACACTTCGCGGTGACGAAGTACTTGGTCGTCTTCCAGATGACGTCACCGGTCTTCGGGTCGAGGCACGCGGTCAGGCCGTTGTTCTCTTCTGGAAGACCGCGGCGTTTCCGCTCGCTCGCCGAGTAGCCGAAGAACGTGGAGTAGAACAGCTTGCCGTCCAGCAGGCAGATGCCGCAGTCGTTCCCGCCGCGGCCCTCCTTCGAGAAGTCTTTCGTCCACACCACCTTGCCGGTATCCAGATCCCAGGCCCACAGCAGCGGGTGGTTGTCCTTCGGGTAGTACGGGTTGTCGTTCGAGTAGATCCAGGACATCACCTCTTTCCCGTCTTCCGACTTCACCGGCGTCCCCTTGAACGTGAACGGCTTCTCGGTCCCCTGGTACGCGTACTCGCCCGAACCGGAGGCGTAGATCGCGAGGTTACCGTGGACGAGCGGCGGGAACTGCCGGCTCCAACTCGGCGAACCGGTGAACTTCGCCTGCCACGTGAGCTTGCCCGTGGCCGCGTCGAAGCAGCGCATCACGGAGTCCTTGATACCGGCCTGCGGGACGATCAGTTTGCCGTTGTGGTACAGCGGCGAGGTGAACGACAGGTAGACGTCGGGCGAGTAGCGGCGCCACAGCAGCCGGCCGGTGTCCTGCTCGAAGGCGAGGATTTGCCCTTCGGCCGTGTGGACGTACATGCGGCCCCCGCCGCAGACCGGTAGGTGCTTGATGGTCCCTTCCAGGCGGCGTGCCCATCGCATCCGCAGTGGCGTCTGCAAGCCCTGGCTGTTCGCGTTCGACCCCGCGAAGTCGCCGTAGTTCGTGTACCAGTCGTACTTGGCGTCCGCGAGCGGCCCGGCAATCGGGCTGCGAATCTTCGCGATCTCCAGATCCTTCGCCGGGAGCGGCGCCTTCCCGTCGGGCGCCAGCACGTAGAGGTAGCCGTCCTCGCACGGCACGAACACTCGTCCGTCGGCCACGGCAACGGGCGCGGTGATCGACGCGCCGAACGCCGTCGCAAACGACCACGGTTCGCCGCCGGTCAGCGGAACGACGTACAGTTTGCCGTCCAGACCGCCGTAAATGACGTGCTCTTTCGTCAACACCGGCGGGCAGATCGAAGCCGCGGCGCAGAGCACTTCCGGCTTCTTCTCCCCGGCGCGATGCCGACACAGCCCCATACCCTGCTCGGGCCGCACGCGGTACACGTCCTTGTCGCGAACGGCCACCGACGCGAAGCTCAGCAACCCGGGCAGGTGAATCGACGTTTCAGTTCCCTTGACGAAATCGGCCTGCACCTTGCCATCGGCGAGTTTCAGGATTTCGACCCGACCCGCGTTGTCGCGGCGGTGCCACTGGACGTAGACGTTGCCGGCCTCGTCGGCGCTCTGGCCGAACGTGGCGGGATATTCGGAGCCATCGTAGGAAGGGATCACGCCGACCACGCTCAACGTCGGCGCAGCGCCGGCGTCTTCGAGAAAGATGGTGCGGCCCCCGGCCGGCATCACGACGGTCTTGCCGATCAGACAGATGTCGCGTGAGCAGACGAAGTGATCCTTCCAGGTGACGCGGTCCTTGCGGACCTTCAACCAGTCCTCGCCGCTCCAGCGGTCGCCGTCGAACTTGATGACCTCCTTGACGAAGTCCCAGGTCCAGATTTGTTCGCCGTCCGGCTTCAGCGCGAAGACCCGCGCGCCCAGGGTCGCGAAGTAAACGCGATCGGCTCCCGCCGCGGGCGACGAGAAGATCGGCTCCTTGCAGTCGATCTCGCGAACCACCTTCCCGGTGTCCCGGTCGAGGACGTAGTAGTAACCGGCCGTCGTGCCGACGTGAACGTACTTCCCGATGACCGCGGGCGCGGCGACGTTGTTGCAGTTCCCCGACCCGCCGCGTGTGGCAAACCGCCACAGTTCCTTCAGCGTCTGCGAGTCGAACGCCACGACGACGCCCGACCCATCGACCACGAAGACCTTGCCCGCGGCGACAACGGGGGCCGCGTAGACGCCATCGGTCAGCGGCACAGCGCCGACCAGGCCGAGGGGCGTCTTCACCGCCGCGGCGGGCGCGTTGCCAGACCGGAGAGCGTTGCCTTGAAACTGTGCCCAGTCGTCGCCGCGTGCGGCTGTGGCGGACAGGAACAACAGGATCAGTGGTGTGAAGGACTTCATGAAATCCGTCTCCGCGCGGCCGAAGGAGTGACCCGAACTTTCTTAGAATCACAGCGGGGGAGGGGCTGCAACTCCCGCAGCCGAGGTTACTCCTCCGAAGAGGAAGTTGCAACGATTCTCCCCAACGGCCCAGGGCGATTGGCGTTTGACTTGCCTGGAAGACACGGCTACCGTCGGACGGTAACCCGAGCCTCGACCGGGATCGAACCCGCTCACCCCAGCCCGGAGACTCCCCGTGCCCACGCGCCGTCGCTTCCTCTCGACCACGCTCGCCGCCGGTGCCGCGCTGGCTGCGACTGGCCGGGCCGCGGCCGACGGGCCTGTCGCGGTCCGCGACATCGGCTCGCGGCGCGAGTTGTTCATCGACCGATTTCTGATCGAGCAGGAGAAGGGGACGCAACTCAAACTGCACGAACCGCGCCTCGCACCGGTCATGAGCGAACCGGCCGACAACATGGAGTACGGCACGGTGATCAAGGACGGCGACCTGTTCCGGCTCTACACACGCGACGGCCGCGGCGCGAAGCGTGACGGAGACGAACCGGAAGTCACCCGGTACTGCGAGAGCCGCGACGGGATCAGATGGACGAAGCCCAAACTCGGGTTGCACGAGATTGACGGCAGCAAAGAGAACAACGTCATCCTGCACGAATCGCCGTTCTGCCACAACTTCTGCCCGGTACTCGACGCCAAACCGGGGGTCGTGAAGGAGGAGCGGTTCAAGGCGCTGGCCGGTACGGTGAAGTCGGGGTTGGTCGCGTTCACCTCCGCGGACGGCGTCCACTGGAAGAAACTGCGGTCCGAACCGGTCATCACCTACACGAAGGAGTACGCCTTCGACTCGCAGAACGTCTCGTTCTGGTCCGAGAGCGAGGGGTGTTACGTTTGCTACTTCCGCCACTTCCTCGACAAGAAACTGCGGTCCGTCTGCCGCACGACCTCGCCGGATTACGTGAAGTGGTCCGAGCCGGTGCCGATGAAGCCGAACTTCCCCGGCGAGCACCTGTACACGACTCTCACGCACCCGTATTTCCGCGCCCCGCACATCTACGTCGCCCTGCCGACGCGGTTCCACCCGGAGCGCGGCGAGAGTACCGACGTCCTGTTCATGACCGCCCGCGGCGCCGCTCCGTTCGACCGCACCTTTCGCGAAGCGTTCATCCGCCCGGGCCTCGACCCGGCGCGCTGGGGCAATCGGTCGAACTACGCGGCGCTGAACGTCGTCCCGACCGGTCCGAACGAGATGTCGATCTACACCACGCCGTTCCGCCGGTTCACGCTCCGCACAGATGGCTTCGCGTCGAGCCACGCTGGGGCGGACGTCGGCGAGATGCTGACGCGCCCGCTGAAGTTCGCCGGCAAGGAACTGGTCGTCAACTTCGCGACCAGCGCCGGCGGGAGCCTGCGCGTCGAGCTTCAGGACGCGGAAGGGAAGGCGGTTCCCGGCTTCGCGCTGGCCGACTGCCGCAACTTCGTGGGTGATGCGGTCGAGCAGAAGGTGAGTTGGACGAAGGGGAAGGGCATTGGGGAACTCGCGGGGCAGACCGTCCGCCTCCGGTTCGTGATGCAGGAGGCGGATCTGTTCGCCCTGCAGTTTCAGAAGTGATCGCGTGACGGCCGCGGCGACGAGTCTTCTTGGGAGCCGCCCAGAGAAACGGAGATCAGATTCCGATGAACTACATTGACGCACACGTTCACGTCTGGACACCGGACACCGCCCACTACCCGCTCGTGGCTGGCTTCAAAAAGGACGACATGAAGCCACCGTCGTTCACGCCGCAGGAGTTGTTCAAGTACTCCAAGCCGGCTGGTGTCACCCGCGTCAACCTTATCCAGATGAGCTTCTACGGGTTCGACAACTCGTACATGCTGGACGCGATTAAGCTCTACCCCGAGGTGTTCGTCGGCACCGCCGTCATCGACCCGGCGGCCGAACCGGTCAAGCGGATGCGCGAACTCGCCCCGAAGGGCGTTCGCGCGTTCCGCATTCATCCGAGGCTGGTGAAGGCCGAGAAGTGGCTGGAACCGGAAGGGTATGCGGAGATGTTCGTCGAGGGAGCGAAGGCGAATCAGGCGATGAGTTGCCTCATCAACCCGGCCGATCTCCCCGAGCTGGACCGCATGTGTACGAAGTACCCGGACACACCGGTTATCATTGACCACTTGTGCCGCATTGGTGGTGACGGCACGATCCGCGAGAAGGACGTGGACGCGTTGTGCGCGATGGCGAAGCACAAGCGGGTGATGGTAAAGGTCGGGGCGTTCTACGCGTTCGGAAAGAAGAAGCCGCCGTATGCCGATTTGGTACCGCTCGCGAAGTCGGTAGTCAAAGCGTTCGGCGCCAAACGGTGTATGTGGGAAACCGACTGCCCGTTCCAGGTCGGCACGGGTCACACCTACCAGGACAGCGTGGATTTCGTCGTGAAGCAACTCGACTTCCTGACCGCCGACGAGCGGGACTCACTGATGCGCAAGACGGCCGAGGAGTTCTTCTTCGCGAAGAAGAAGTGATGCGCCGGTTTGTCGTCAACTCCGGACGATCTCCTTCACGACTCTCCCGGACACGTCGGTGAGGCGGAAGTCTCTTCCGGCGTGCCGGTAGGTGAGCTTCTCGTGGTCGAAGCCCATCAGGTGCAACACGGTCGCGTGCAGGTCGTGGACGTGAACCTTGTCTTGCACGGCCTTGAAGCCGAAGTCGTCGGTGGCGCCGTAGGCCGTGCCGCCCTTTGCACCGCCGCCCGCCATCCACATCGTGAAACCGTGGTGGTTGTGGTCGCGCCCGTCGCCGCCCTCGGTGGTCGGCGTGCGCCCGAACTCGCCGCCCCACATCACAAGCGTGTCGTCGAGCAGCCCGCGGGCCTTCAGGTCCGTGAGCAGCGCCGCCGCGGCGCGGTCCATGTCCGCTGCCAGCGTCCGCATGATCTCGTTGTGCTTGCCGTGCGTGTCCCACGGCTGGCCGTTGCCGTAGTAGATCTGCGTGACGCGAACCCCGCGCTCGGCCAACCGCCGGGCCAGCAGGCACGCGTTCCCGAAGTGACTGCGCCCGTACATGTCCCGCACCCGCACCGGCTCGCGGTTCAGGTCGAATGCGTCGGACGCCGCGGTTTGCATCCGGAACGCGGTCTCCATCGTGGAGATGCGGGCCTCCAGCGCCGGGTCGCCGCCGCGCTGGTCCGCGTGGTCGCGGTTCAGTTCGCCCAACAGGTCGAGTTGCTTGCGCTGGGCCGTGGCGGTCGTGGTGGGGTTGTGCAGGTGAGGCACCATCGCGCGCGGATCGAGGTTCGTGTGGTTGATGTACGTGCCCTGGAACTCGGACGGGAGAAACGCGCTCGCCCAGAGTTCGGCGAACCGCACGGGCCGACCGGGGCACAGCACCACGAAGCCCGGCAGGTCGGCGTTCTCCGTGCCTAGCCCGTAAGTGAGCCACGCGCCGAGGCTGGGTCGGTTCGGCGTGAGAACACCGCTGTTCATCATGAACAGGGCCGGGCCGTGGTTCGGGTTGTCGCCGTGGACCGCGCGCAGCACGCACAGGTCGTCCGCGTGGGCCGACAGGTGCGGAAGCAGTTCGCTCATCTCCAGGCCGCTCTGCCCGTACTGCTTGAACTTGAACGGCACGTTGAGCAGGCCCGCGGTCGGGCGCTCAGTGCGGAGATCGACCTCCTTCGGCCGCTGGCCCGCGAACTTGTTGATGGCGGGCTTCGGGTCGAGGAAGTCCGGGCCAAACGGGCCGCCGTTCATGAACAGGTGAATGACCCGCTTTGCCTTCGGCTTGAAGTGCGCGCCGCCCGGGGCCGCGCCAGCGGTCGGTGCGAGCAGGGCCGCGAGGCCGAGTGTGCCAACCCCGCCGCCGAGCCGTTGGAGCATTTCGCGGCGCGTGCAGGCCAGGGGTTCGGTGAGATTCATCATTACTTCTCGTTCGCATTCAGGTTTTCAACGAGCCGCGACCGCAAGGGAGCGGCCAAGCTGAACCGCTCCCTTGCGGTCGCGGCTCGTCCGGACTGCGCTGGAATCAATCGATAAACAGGAACTCGTTACTGCCGAGCAACACGTGAGCGTACCGGCTCCAGGCGTCCGCGTTCGGCTTCTCGCCGAGGAATGCCATCGCGAGTTTGATTTCCTTCTCGGTGGGTACGCGGTTGAACAGAAGGTCGTAGGCCCGGCGAACGCGAGCCGCTCCGCCCGCGGGCGCGTCCGCTTCGAGCCGCTTCGCAAGTGCCGCAGCTTCCTGGCGGAGCAATGGACCGTTGAGCGCGAAGAGTTGCTGCAACGGCGTCGTGGTCGGAATCCGGTTCGCGCTGTGGGTCAGCGGGTCGGGGAAGTCGTGCAGGCGCAGGAGGTCGGTCAGATCTCTCCGGCGGATGAGGCCGTACAGCGTGCGCCGTCGGTTGTTCGCCTCGGTCAGTTCCAGGGCCGGGCCGCCAAGTTCCGGGCGGAGCGTGCCGTTCACCGCGAGCATCGCGTCGCGCCAGGATTCGACTTCGAGCTTGCGCCGGTTCATGCGCCACAGCCAGCGGTTGTCTGGGTCTACCGCGTGCTTCGCGGCGTCCGGCGCGCTGGCCTGCTGATACGCGGACGAGAGCATGATCTCGCGGTGCAGCCACTTCAGGGACCAGCCGTTCGCCACGAAGCGCGCGGCAAGGTCGTCGAGCAATTCGGGGTGCGAGGGCCGATCGCCCTGCCGGCCGAAGTCGCTGGGAGTGTCAACCAGCGCCCGGCCGAAGTGGTGCTTCCAGACGCGGTTCACGATCACGCGGGCCGCGAGTGGGGCACCGTCGGTAACGATGGCTTTGGCGAGTTCGAGTCGGCCGCTGCCCTGTGTGAACGGCTTCGCCTCCGGGCGCGCGAGTACGGTGAGGAATCGCCGCGGTACGACCGGCCCCGGCTTGTTCGCGTTGCCGCGTGTGTGCATGGCGATGTCGTGGCCGACGCCGTCCTCGTATTCCAACCGCGTCTTGTTCGGACCGCGCGACACTACCGACACGTGCCCGTCCGCGACCCCGCGAACCGGGACCGCTTTGTAGCCCGGCGTCTCTTCGAGTCGCTTGATGCGGGCCGCGAGTTCATCCAGTTGGGTCTTCGCATCAGCCGGGGCGGGTTTCTTCGCCTTCAGTGTCTTGATCTGCTCTTCCAAGGTCTGGATTTCGGACTCCGCTTTCCGCACGGTCGCGGCTTCTGCATCGGGAAGGAGCGGAAGGTCGAGCAGTCGGACGCCCGCGATCACGCCCGCCATCGCGTAGTAGTCGCGGTTACTGATCGGATCGAACTTGTGGTCGTGGCATCGCGCGCAGGCAACCGTGAGGCCGAGGAACGTGCTGCTCACCGCGTCGATTTTCTCCTCCCACTCGTCCGCGACGATGGACTTGATCACGTCCACGTCGAGTTGCAGTTCCTTCCAGTAGTCTGGACTGCCGCCCAGGAATCCCAACGCGGCGCGTTCCTTCGGATCAACGCCCGGCATGAGGTCAGCGGCCAACTGGCGCATCACGAACTGGTCATACGGCAGGTCGCTGTTCAGCGACTTCACCACCCAGTCGCGGTACGGCCAGGCTTGGCCGCGCGGCTTCAGCCAGTTTTCTGGGACGTCGCAGTATCGCGCCAGATCGAGCCAGTAGCGAGCCCAGCGTTCGCCGTAGTGCGGGGAGGCCAGCAACCGGTCGATGAGGCGAGAGTACGCGTCCGATTTCGTGTCGCGGACGAAGGCATCGACTTCCTCGGGCGTCGGCGGTAGGCCGGTCAGATCAAACGACGCGCGACGGATGAGGCTACGGCGGTCCGCGCCCGCAGACGGGGTGAGTTTCCGCTGTTCCATCGCGGCTAGCAGGAACGAGTCGATCGGCCGCTGCGGCCACTTCGCGTTTTGCACGATCGGAGCGGGAAGTTTGCGCAGGGGTTGGAACGACCAAAACTGCCGCGCCTCGGGCGAGGTCGGATCGAGCGCCGTTGCCGCCACAGCCTTCGCACCGGCGGGGTAAACCGCTCCATCGCGGATCCACGTTTCGAGGGCGGTGATCTGCGCCGGCAACAGTTTCCCCTTCGGCGGCATCTGCAAATCGGCCCTCGTCGCGCGTACGGCTGCCATCAGCAAGCTTTTCTCGGGCTTTCCGGGCACGACCGCGGATCCAGAATCGCCGCCTTTCAGAATCGCTTCGCGGCTGTCGAGCAGGAGACTGCCGTGCGTTTTTTTCGCCTTTACGGAATGGCACGCGTGGCAGTGTTCGACTAACAGGGGGCGCACCTGCTTCTCGAAGAACGCGACGGCCGCGGCGTCAGGCTCCGCGGCCCGACCCTGGCTGGCGCTCAGCGTCAGCAGCACCGCGAGCGTGATCGAACCGCGCATGCGCGACACCTTCTGGTTTCGAGGAAGAACACGACGCTTGGTCGTCGTGAACGTTTCGGGCAGGTCCGTCCCTGGTCGTGGCAGTGGCTCGATTGTAACGGAACCGGACTCGCCGCGTAAACAGATCACTTCGCGATACGCGATTTGGGTGCGCCGGAGTAATTGAGCAAGTAGGGACTCGCCGAATGAACTTGTACAGTTATCTGTCCCGTACCGTTACGCGCTGATGTACCACATCGGACCAACTGATGAAACTCGTCATTCACCCGCCCGTCGAACCTGAACGCCTCGGCCAAATCACGGCCATCGCCGGCCCGATGGCCGTGGTGAACGCCGACGACGAAGCTCATGCCCTCCACCACATGCCCGATGCCGACGCGTTCTTCGGCAAGATCACCCCGCGGTTGCTCGCGGTTGCGTCGAGGCTGCGCTGGGTGCAGGCGCCGACGGCCAGCCTCGAGCACTACCTGTTCCCCGAACTCGTTTCCCACGCGTGCGTGCTAACCAACATGCGCGGTCTGTTCTCCGATGTCATCGCCGACCAAGTGATGGGCTACGTCATCTGCTTCGCCCGCAATTTGCACGTCTACGTCCTGCAAGCGGCGGCCGGCCGGTGGGCTCCGGTCGGCGGGGAGGCCGCGCGTGTCAACTTCGCATCGGGGCCGGCTCTCGTTAGCGACATGGACCGCGCTCACCGCCACCTCGCCGACATGACGCTGGGTATCGTCGGTCTTGGCGCGATCGGCCGCGAGGTCGCGCGGCGTGCCGCCGCGTTCGGGATGCGTGTCATCGCCGTTGACCCGCGGCCGATGGACCCACCCCCGGAGGTCGCGGCACTCTGGCCGGTGGAGGAGTTGCCGCAACTGTTGGGGCAGAGCGACTTCGTCGTGATCGCGGCGCCGCACACGCCGCAATCGGCGGCGATGTTTCATCGGCTACAATTCCGGCAGATGAAGCGCGACGCGTACCTGATCAACATCGGCCGCGGGGCAATCGTCGTGCTGGACGACCTCGTCGCGGCGCTGGAGGGGGGCGAGATCGCGGGCGCTGCACTCGACGTCTTCGAGACCGAACCGCTGCCGCCCGATCACGCGCTGTGGAGAATGCCGGGGCGCGTCATCCTCACCCCGCACGTGGCCGGCTACTCGCCCTGCATCGCCGGTCGCCACCTCGAAGCGCTCCTCGACAACGTTAGACGCTTCGTGCGCGGCGAGCCGTTGTGCAACGTCGTGGACAAGGAGAAGTGGTATTGAGCTTGCTGCCCAACCACGTGTTCGAGAGGAACTTCAGCCAACTGCGTAACTCCTGAATAAATCCGAGAAGTCACAACTCGCGCCACCGTGGGACGACATCGTCGTCGATCACCGTACGATAATGTGGCGCGACCGTGCGTGCCCGTCGAGATGCTTTCAATGCTCCGAATCGCTTGCCTTGTGCTGGTGTCCGCGCTTGCTCCGGTGACTCGGGCCGCCGAACCGGTGCCGGTCGATTTCAGTCGCGACGTGTTCCCGGTGCTCTCGGATTACTGCTTCCAGTGCCACGGCCCGGACGCGAACACGCGCAAGGCGAAGCTCCGCTTCGACGACAAGAAATCGCCTTTTGAGCGTGGGGTCATCGTTCCAGGTAAACCGAAGGAAAGTGCGTTCGTCGATCGGATCACAAGTGCCGATCCCGATGTGGTAATGCCGCCGCCGAGCCTGAAGCGGAAGCTCTCGGCCCAACAGATCGACGCACTCAATCGCTGGGTGGAACAGGGCGCGAAGTGGACGAGCCACTGGGCTTTCGAGCCGATCGCGAAGCCGGCGGTGCCGATCGACCTGAAGAACCAGGAGTGGGTCAAGAACCCGGTTGATGCGTTCGTGCTGTCGCGCCTCGAACGGGAGAAACTCAGCCCCGCGCCACTTGCGGACAAAGAGCGCCTGATTCGTCGCGTCACCTTCGACCTGACCGGGTTGCCGCCGACCGTCGCCGAGACTGACGCCTTTGTGAAAGACTCCGCCCCGAATGCCTACGAGAAAGTCGTTGACCGGCTGCTCGCTTCGCCGCGTTACGGCGAGCGGATGGCCAGCGAGTGGCTCGACCTCGCGCGCTTCGCCGACACGCACGGTTACCAGATGGACCGTGCCCGACCCGTGTGGCCGTACCGCGACTGGGTCATCTCCGCGTACAACCGCAATCTGCCGTTCAACGACTTCGCGACGTGGCAAATCGCGGGCGACCTGCTCCCCAATGCCACCAAGGAACAGCGCCTCGCGACCGCGTTCAACCGGCTGCACATGCAGAACGAAGAGGGCGGCATCGTCGAAGAAGAGTTCCGCGTGGCCTACGTGAACGACCGCACCACCACGTTCGGCACGGCGTTCCTCGGTCTGACATTCGAGTGCAGTCGGTGCCACGACCACAAGTTCGACCCGATCACGCAGAAGGACTACTACTCGCTGTTCGCGTTCTTCCAGAACATCGACGAGAGCGGGCAGACGAGCTACTTCACGGCGGCCACCCCGGTGCCGGCGCTCCTTCTGACGACCGACACGCAAGATGCGAAGTTGGCCGAATTGCGTACCGCTCTCAAGACGAAACAGACGGCACTGGCGAAGAGCCGCGAGGACGCGAAGGCCGAGTTCGCGAAGTGGAATCGCCCGGCGAAGCTCGACGCGACCGGCCTCGTCGGCTCGTATTCTTTCGATGAAATCAAGGCCGGCAAGGTCGAGAACGGCGCGAACCCGAAGACACCGGGGAGCGCGGTCGAAGGCCCGAAGTTAGTGCCCGGCAAACTGGGCCAGGCCGCGGAACTCACCGGCGAGAACGGCTTCACCTTCCCCGGTGTCGGTCACTTCACGCGCGACGATCCCTTCACACTGAGCCTCTGGATCAAGGCGCCGGCGCTCACACCGCGAGCGGTTCTGGTGCATCACAGTCGGGCGCCAATCGACGCCGGGAGTCGCGGCTACGAATTGCTTCTGGAGAATGGGAAAGTCGCATTCGGCTTGCACCACATGTGGCCGGGCAACTCGCTGAAAGTGCGGAGCAAGACCGCGATCCCCGCGAACGCGTGGGGACACATCACCGCGACCTACGACGGCTCCAGCACCGCGGCCGGCGTCAGACTGTACCTCGCTGGCAAGCAGCTCGAAGTGGACGTGATCCGCGACAAGTTGACGAAGGACATCACCTACGGCGGCGAACCGAATCTCGCGGTTGGCCACCGCTTCCGCGACAACGGCTTCAAGGGCGGACTGGTCGATGAGTTCCGCGTCTACAACCGTGCGCTCACGGTCGCCGAAATCGTCGATACTCCGAACGACGACGCGCTGTTCGACTATTTCGCGTCCGCGATTCACGAGCCTTCGATTACGGCCGCGCAGGAACTGCGCGCCGCGAGAAAGGCATTCACCGCGTTCGTCGAACCTATCTCCGAGATCATGGTGATGGACGAGATGCCGACACCGAAGCCCGCGCACGTTCTCAAGCGCGGAGCCTACGACACTCCCGGTGACAAGGTAACGCCCGACACGCCGAAGGTACTTCCGCCGTTCCCGAAGGACACGCCGCGGAACCGGCTCGGACTCGCGAAGTGGCTAACCGATTCCGAAAACCCGCTGTTGGCTCGCGTGACCGTCAATCGAGCGTGGCAACTGATGTTGGGTCGCGGGCTGGTCGAAACCGCGGACAACTTCGGCACGCAGGGCGCCCGACCCACGCACCCCGAACTGCTCGACTGGCTGGCCCGCGAGTTCGTGCGCACCGGCTGGGACCAGAAGCGACTTCTCAAAACTATCGCGATGTCGGCGACGTACTGCCAGTCATCGAAAAGCTCGCCGGACTTGCGAGCGCGCGACCCGCACAACGAACTACTCGCGAGCGGACCCGCGAAGCGCCTCACGGCCGAGATGCTCCGCGACCAGGCGCTCGCGTCGAGCGGGTTACTCGTCGAGAAGCTCGGCGGACCGAGTGTGAAGCCGTACCAACCCGCGGGGTTGTGGGAAGAGATCGCGATGGGCCGCCCGCGATACGACCAGGGCAAGGGCGACGATCTGTACCGCCGCAGCCTGTACACGTTCTGGAAGCGCACCGTCCCGCCACCATCGCTGACGACGTTCGACGCGGCGGACCGGAGCGTGTGTTCCGTGAAGCGACAAAGCACGAGTACGCCGTTGCAGGCACTCGTCCTGCTGAACGACATCCAGTTCGTGGAAGCGTCGCGGTTCATCGGTCAGCGCATGTTGAAGGAAGGCGGCGCGACAGTTGAGGACCGCGTGTCGTGGGCGTTCCGCGTCGTGACGGGCCGCACGCCGAGCGACAAGGAACGCGCGGTGTTGGTGAAGATGTTCGCGGAACAGAAGGCGCTCTTCGAGAAAGACCCGGCCGCGGCGAAGAAACTGCTCGCCGTGGGCGAAAAACCAGCCGACGCGACGCTGCCCGTGGTGAACCTTGCAGCGGCGACGGTGTTGGCGAACGTGCTGTTCAGCCACGACGAAGCCGTGATGCGCAGATGATCAAGCCGCAAGCGGCCATACGCGGAGATGATGATGTCCAACCGTCGTTCGTTCCTCACCCGCTCCGCGATGGGTCTTGGCGGCATCGCGCTCGGCGAGTTACTGCACGCCGCGGACGCGAAGAAGCCGGGGCCGTTCGCGGGCATCCTCGACAAGCCGCACCACGCGCCGAAGGCCAGGCGCATCATCTACCTGTTCATGAGCGGCGGGCCGAGCCAACTCGATCTCTTCGACCACAAACCGAAGCTCAACGAACTCAACGGTCAGGATCTGCCCGCGTCCGTTCGCATGGGTCAGCGCGTCACCGGGATGACCGGCCATCAGGCCACGCTTCCGCTCGCCGGTTCCGTCTTCAAGTTTGCGAAGCACGGGAAGAGCGAAGCAACCGTCAGTGAACTTCTGCCGTGGACCGCGAAGGTCGCAGACGAATTGTGCTTCATCAAATCGGTCCACACGGAACACATCAACCACGACCCCGCGATCACGTTCTTCCAAACCGGGCACCACCTCGCGGGCCGGCCGAGCATGGGGTCGTGGCTCAGTTACGGCCTCGGCAGCGCGAACGAAAACCTCCCCGCGTTCGTCGTGCTGATCTCGAAGGACCGCATCGACCAACCGCTCTATTCGCGGTTGTGGGGCAACGGGTTCGTGCCGAGCGCTCACGCGGGCGTGCAGTTCCGCAGCGGCGGCGCGCCGGTCCTCTACCTCGACAACCCGCCGGGCATCACGCCGGACGGCCGCAAACTCGCGCTCGACCGGCTCGCCGAACTTCAACAGTTGCATGCCGATGACCTCGGCGAACCGGAAGTCGCGGGGCGTATCGCGCAGTACGAAATGGCGTTCCGCATGCAGACGAGCGTGCCCGATGTGATTGACACTCGCAAAGAGCCGAAGGAGACGTTCGATCTGTACGGCGAAGACGCGAAGACGCCCGGCACGTTCGCGGCGAACTGCTTACTCGCTCGCCGGCTCGCCGAGCGGAACGTGCGATTCATCCAACTTTACCACCCGGGCTGGGACCAGCACGGCGGCCTACCCGGTGCGATTCGCCGACAGTGCAAAGACGTGGATCAGGCGTGCTACGGGTTGCTCACGGACCTGAAGCGCAAGGGCATGCTCGACGACACGCTGGTGGTGTGGGGAGGCGAGTTCGGGCGCACCAACTATTCGCAGGGCAAGTTGACCGCGACAGATTACGGGCGCGACCACCACCCGCGTTGCTTCACGATGTGGATGGCCGGCGGCGGCGTGAAGCCGGGCACGACTCACGGGGCCACCGACGAACTCGGCTACAACGTCGCGGAAGGTGCCACCAGCGTTTACGACCTCCAGGCGACGATCTTGCACCAACTCGGCATCGACCACGAGAAGTTGACCTACAAGCACCAGGGACGTTACTACCGCCTTACCGACGTGCATGGAACTGTAGTCAAGGAAGTGTTGGCGTAGGTGTGGTGGCCTCACCACGCACAAGATACGCCGCCCCGCGTCGTCAATCTTTGATGTCCGTCGGATCGCGGAACTTGACACCCGCGTCGTGGAGCGCCTTGGTGATTTCGGACAGTTTGCCCTGACCGGACCCGTCCACGCCGATCCAGAGATTGGCGTCACCCGCCCACGATTTGTCGGCCGCAACCCCCTTGACGTTAGCGAGCGTCTTGCGGAGTTGTTCCGTTTTCACGCTGTCGGGCCGGTACTTGAGGATCACGAACAGTGCGGGCGGACACTTCTCCTTCTTCGACGTGTTTGCCGCAGCCACGGCCTTTGCAATCGCCCCGATTTCGGTCTTGGCGAGGTCCGCGATTTCGACCGCGAAGAAGCTCGTGAACATCCCACCGTCGCGGCCGAAGTCGGCGAACTTGATCTCGTCCGCCTTGAATTTGATGCCGGGAACCTTCTCCAGGATTTCGCGAAGCACCTTCAGGTCCGCGTCGGCTCCTCCGACGAGGACGGCGACCGTGGGTTTGGCGGGTTTCGCGTCGTCGGCCCGTGCAAATCGCGTGAGCGCGTCGGGGCCGACGGTCAACACGAACAGCGCCACGAACGCGAGGACGGCAAGTCGCGGGAAGGCCAAAGCTTTCATGACCGTGCTCCAGAATCCGGTGGTTGTTTACGCGACGGGACCGACGCGGTTCCGGGTTGTCTCGTGGCGGTTGAGCCGAGGCCCGGTTACACTCGGGCGATTCTACCCCATCTGGCGAGGTTTCCCAATGCCCGACACCGGCCCCGCACTCGACCGCCGCCACTTCCTCGGCACCGCGTCCGCGTCGGCAGCACTCGCGGGTTCGCTCGCGACTGCTCGTGCGGCCGACGCCCCGGCCCGACCCGCGGGAGGAGACGACCGGCCGCCAGTAACCAACCCGCGAGCGACTTCGGGCGACACCAAGCACGGACCGAAGTGGGAGGAGATGTTCACGCTAACCGTGGGCAACGACAAGGGCGACCTGTGTGGGAAAGACCAGCGCGTGATCCAGGCCGCGGTCGATACCGTCGCGAGAATGGGCGGTGGCACGGTGAAGCTCCTGCCCGGCACTTTCAGGCTGCGGAACGCGGTGCATCTGTGCCCGAATCTGCGCCTCGTCGGCAGTGGACCGGAGACGATTCTCGTGAAGGAACCGTCGGTCGTGTCGAAACTCGCGGCGGATTCGGACTGGTACGATCAGGAGATCACGCTCGCGGACGCGAAGGGATTCCAGGTAGGCGACGGCATCTGCCTGCGGGCGAAGAACCCGCACCACGGCGGCTCCACGGTCATCAAACGGACGCTCGTCGCGCGGTCCGGGAACCGGTTCAAACTCGACAAGGGGCTGCGCGAGAACCTCTGGGGGAGCGGCACGCCGACCGCCTCCACGCTGTTCCCGCTCTTGAGCGGCGAGTTCGTCACCAACTTGGTGATTGAGAACCTCGCGCTGGACGGGAACAAGGCGAACAACGACGAACTCGACGGCAACTACGCCGGGTGCATCTTCATGCAGGACTGCGCTGACGTAATGATTCGGAAGGTAATCGCCCGCGACTATCGGGGTGACGGAATCAGTTGGCAGATCTGTCACGACGTCGCGGTCGAGGAGTGCGAGAGCCGCAATCACACCGGGTTGGGATTGCACCCGGGTTCGGGATCGCAGCGCCCGGTGATGCGTGGCAACACGATCGTCGGGTGCCACATCGGGCTGTTCTTCTGCTGGGGTGTGAAGTACGGGCTTGCGGAGAAGAACACGATCGAGGACACCAAGACCGCGGGCATCTCCGTGGGCCACCGTGACACCGACAACGTGATTCGCGGCAACACCGTGAAGCGCAGCGGGCAAGCCGGCATCCTGTTCCGCGCCGAGCGCGGAGCCGGGTTCACCGGCGACCGGAACACAGTCGAGGGGAACACGGTGGTCGATACAGGTGGCGAGGGCGCCGCGGCAGTGGACGTGCAGGGTACGACGGGGGGCCTGGTGTTCCGCAAGAACACACTGACGGAAACCCGCGGCCCGGCGAAGCGGGTCGGGTTCCGGCTCGGCAAAGACACAAAGGACATCACACTCGACGGCAACACGGTCGAGGGTTTTTCCGCGAAGGCGGACGACCGTCGGAAATGACTGCCGGTGTTGTGGTTCAGGCGAACAGACCCTCGTTGCCGTGAAGGGCTGTGAGCCGGAAGTCGCGACCCGCGTGCCGGACCATCAGCCGCTCGTGGTCTTGACCACGAGCGGCTGATGGTGGCGCTGGACTACGTTGTGCCGCACTGGGCGGATTACCACTCGACTGTGCCCACGAGCACGTTGTTAACGATGATGGCCCGATCCGGTACGACCGTGTTGGGGGCCAACTGGGAGCCATCGACCAGTGCGCGGAAGCCGATCGTCGAACCTGCCCCGATCGTCGAGCGGAAGACGACCGACCAATCCGCCATCGTCACGTTGTCGCCGACGACGGTGCGCTCGGTCGGGTCAGCGTTACCGTCGTCCTCGCCGGCGTGCAGCACGGAATGGAACCCGGCCCGGAAGTTGTTGCCGACCTGGAGTTCGCAGAACTCGAGGGCGTGGGCCGTGAAGCGGTCACCCAAACCGGCGATCGTGCCGAACTCGAACGGCTCACCCTCGTCAACGCGAATCACGTCGGCGTTGCCGGTCACCGCGTCCAGTTGTTCGAGCGAGTCGGCCAGGTCAACTTGGCCGATGATCCGGTTGCGGAACAGCGGGGAAGTGCGCCCGACGCCAGCGAATGTCGGGGTGTCGCTCACGGGATTGAAGTCGCTGCCGCCCGGATCGCGCGAGACGCCCAGCAGCGCTGCGAAGCCCTGCTCGAGATACAGCCTCGCGTAGCCCTTCGCCAGTGACGTGTTGACGTGCAGGACGTCCTCGATGAATTCGTGGTCCTCGGCAGTCACGAGGGTGACCTTGCCCAGGCTTGGGTCGTCGGCTTCGGCCTGGGTTTGCACGAACTTGCCGGGCAGCACTGCCATGCCCGAGTGCAGCACGACGCCCGGCCCGACTCGGCCCAGCGCCATGACGATCGTGTCCGGCTCAAGCGTCGCGCCATCGATGAAGGAGTTGAAGCTGAGGAACACCGGCTCGCCGCCCGCCTCACCGATCCTCGCGTTGCCCTGTACCGTCACGCCATGCGCCAGGATGACGCTGTCGCCAATAACCACGCCGCCGGGACCAGCCGTGATCGAGACGTTGTCCTGAACGTTCGAGCCATCGCCGATCGAGATCGTCCCCGCGCTGGCGTCCAGTGTTGCGAACGTACCAACGTAAACTTTCTTGCCCAGCGTCATGTTCGCGGGGCTGATTAGCGTCACGGTCGGGTCGATGAACGTGGCCTCGTCAAACGGGGCGTTGGCGTCCAGCACGGGCAGATTGGCCGACCGCGGCGAGCGCGACCGGTCAGTGCTGTCCGGCTCGCGTCGGCTCTGGAACTCGGTGGAAGTGAACAGATTGCGCAATACTGTGTTGAGGCTCCCACCCCCCACGACGCCGGCCACGGCATTGCCACGTCCGGTGTCGTCGGCGGTGCGGTGCAATACCTCAAGGTACAGGCTCTCGACCTCGATGCCGACCCTTTCCGCGCTAGCCAGGAAGGCGCCCGCCACGTCGGCGGCCGAACGCCCAGCGTTCAGGTTGGCGATGAAACTCGCCTTGCCCGCCGCGTCGGAGTCCCGGCCGAGCACAGACTCGTACAGCGACTCGACGAAGGCGTCCGCGCCGGGGTGCGCAGCCGTATACTCCGCGGATCCCAGAATGCCACGTAGCACGGTATTGATGCCGTTTTCCGTCTGGCTGAGGAAGGCCACGGCGCTGCTCTTGCTCGCGGCATCGACCTGACGCCCCAGTAGCGACGTGAATGCGTTCTCGACCTGCAGTCCCAAGTATTCGGTTGAGCGGACAACTCCATCAACAACGGCGTCGCGCGTGGCCCCCGCCGACAGAACGGCGACCTGACTGGCTGCCTCGGGCGCCGAGGGTCGGCGCCCCAGCATCGTGCCATAGAGTTCGCCGACGAAACCGGTCGCGTCCGGCATCACGCGGTCTTCGAGCGATTCGACTCGGAGTGGTGTGGAACTTGTTGGGGAAATGATGACGATACCTCAGAGTTTGGTAGTGAATCAATTGCACACTTAAAAACTAAGTGTGCCTCTTTAAGATACCAAATAGGATCCCGGTTGTCGTCGAAAAACGCTGGTAAGAAGTGCCCCTCACACGAGGAAGTTCCGGTTGTAGCGGCTGGTCGTTTGATATGTGTGCGATCGTACTCGTCTGGGGCGACGTAGTCCCGTGACGAGTGCCGTCGGACGCGGTTGTAGAACGCTTCGATGTACTCGAAGATGCTTGCCTTCTCCGAGACGCCGAGGTCGCTCGGTGACGGAGAACTTCTGCTCGGTGATCATCTTGACGGCCCGGAGATTGAACTCCGCCGCGTAGACCTTGCGCTTACCCGCCGTCGGTGTTCCTCTTCGTGATCCGAGTTTACACTGCGTTCCCACCGCCCACTATTCGTGGGGAACTTCAGACTGGAGTTTCGGACTTTACCGAACGGCGGCAACCCAGTTCACGAGTGTGTCGAGGATTTCGGGTTCGTCTGGTTGCGTTCCCGAAGTCACAGCAATTCGTTTTTCCCACAATTGCAGGCGTAAGGCGCCGAGCATGTCCGCGA
>CAMDQN010000040.1 GCA_945905925.1 Singulisphaera sp. GP187 | reverse complement strand
AGCGAGCACGGACGAGTGAGTCGAGCGTCTCGCGTTGCTCGGCGGAAAGAACCACGGTGGACGCGAACGGACGGGGCATTGGCGGCATCCTGCGACCTTCAGGTCAGGCGAGGGTGCAGTTTATGCCAACAATCGAATCACTGTCCAGTCCACTGGCGGCGAACTTGTGAAACGGTCATCTAGTTGAAAGACGGTGTAGTCAGCCCCCGAACGGGACTACACGCATCACGTCTTCGCGCCGGGCACGAGCCGCCGCACCAGCGCCGCCAGCCCGCGCGCCTTCCCGCCGACGGGCGTTTCGTTTGCCGAGGTCGCCACCCGCACCAGCGCCCACGTCACCCACACGGCCGTTCCGCACAGAACGAGCGCCTGCGCGTTCACCAACAGCCCTCGCAGCGGCCACGGACTCGACACCTTCAGGATGGCCATTCCGAGAACGAACCCGACGGCCGCGACCACCCGCACCTGAACCGGGCGCCGCAGGTCCGCCGCGACCGCGAGCAGCACCAGCGCCGGGATCGCGAGCGGAACCAAGTGGTACGCTTCCAAATAAGGATTCACCGCGACTGGGCCGAGAACGAGCAACGAAACGTGAACGAGGATACTCGCCGCGTTGCGCTCGCGTTTCCCCAAACACCCGGCGGCTCCGGCGAGACCGACAAGTACCCACGCCACACACACGGCGAGCGCGATTCCCTTCGCCTGCGCCGCGTCGCCCGCTGCCGCGTACAGCGCGGCCTTGTCGAGCGAGATCAGAATCGGGTGGTTGTCCTTCGTCCCTGGGTCGGTAGCGCGGGTCAGTTCGTCAAACCACCCGCCGTACACGGCGCCGAACCCGTCGGCCCCAAACGCGACCACTGGCACAGCCACCCAGAGCACGAATGAGAACACTACCGCCGACACGAACGCTTTCCATCGACGCGTCCACGCGAGGTACGGCAGCACCAAGACGGGGAACACCTTCAGCGCGACGGCGAGCGCGAACCAAAAGCCGGCCACGCGGTCCCGTGAACGTGCCAGTGCCGCACAGCCGAACAGGACCGTCGCGAGTACGATCAGGTTGCAGTTGATGGACCGCATGTCCCACTGGAAGTAGTACGCGACGACGGCGTGCGCGAGTGGCACCAGAACGAGCAGCCCGGGTCGTTGGTGCAAGCCGAGGGCGCGGACGAGCGTGAGATAGCACGCGCCCGCCGCGAGGCCCGTGAGCGCGAGCCAGATAGACGCGGAGGCGCCAAACGGAAGCACCGCACTGACTGCGTGGATCGCGACGGCCGGCGGCGGGTACGGGTAACCGGCCGGGTACTGATGAGTTTCGACGACGTGCCGGCTCGCGTCGTAGAGGATGCGATAATCGACGGCCGACTGCGGCCACGGCACGGAGCCGAACAGTGTGCGCCCGGTGAGGTCGAGGAGAAGCCACGCGGCCAGCCCGACGACGGCGACCACGTCCCACCGACGCCACGCGCGTCCGTATCCCGTTTGCATCCAACGAACCCCGCGACCCGGTCGTCACCGTAGAGTCTCGTGGGTTCATCGGGCGGTGCGACTTCGGGGCCGTAAACGAAAGCGTGTTCGCCGCGGTCGTCGAACACGTGTGGCGCGAACAACCGGCACAACCTACCGAGCCACGACGGGCGCTAGTGCAGATAACCCTTCGCCTTCATCAACTCGATGATGCGGTTAACGCTCTCATCGACGCTGATCTGGTCGGTCTGCAGCACGAGGCCGGGTGATTTTGGCTCCTCGAACGCCGCCGTCACACCGGGCATCTGCGCGATCTTGCCCTCGTCGGCCAGCCGGTACGCGCCGCTCCGGTCGCGCGCCCGCAACACTTCGATCGGGGCCGTGCAGTAGACCTCTAGCACGCGGTCGAGGCCGATCACCTGCTTCGCCTTTTCGCGCACTGCCTCGTGCGGCGCCACAAACGCGGCGATGGTGAGGATGCCCGCGTCATTCATCATCCGTGCCACCTCGGCTGACCGGCGCAGGTTCTCCGAGCGGTCATCGGCCGTGAACCCCAGATCGCGGTTCAACCCCTGCCGCATGTTCTGGCCGTACAACACGGTCACCGCCCGGCCCTCGTCCCACAGGCGGCGCTCCAGTGCGTAAGCGATCCGGCTCTTGCCGCTACCCGTCAGCCCCACCAACAGCACCGTCACCGGCATCTGGCCGTAGCGCTGCTCTCGCTCGGTCGGCGCGATCAGGCTCTCTCGCACCTTCAGGCGCACCGCTGGCTCCGCTGCCCAGCCGTCACCCTGCGACCGGTCACCGCTGGCCTCCAGGATCATCCCCGCCGCGACCGTGGTGTTCGTTAACCGGTCGATGAGGATGAACGCCCCGGTAGCGGCGTTGGTGCGGTACGGGTCGCACGCCAGCGCCTGCGTCAGGCTGAGTTGCACGTGCCCGACCTCGTTCAGCCCTACTCGCGTGATGGACCGGTGTTCCAGGGTGTTGACATCGACGCCGTAGCGGAACGACGCGACCTCCGCTGATACTTGCCGCGTGGTGTGCTTGAGCGTGTACGTCCGGCCGGGCACGAACGGCTGCTCGTCCATCCACACCACCATCGCCTCGATCTGACTGCTGACGTGCGGCAGGCTGTCGGGGTGAACGAGCATGTCGCCCCGGCTGACGTCCACCTCGTCGGTTAGCGTCACCGTCACCGCCTGCGGCGCGAACGCTTCTTCCAGTTCGCCGTCGGCCGTCACGATCGCCTTCACCCGGCTGCGCTTGCCCGACGGCAGCACTATCACCTCGTCGCCCTTGCGCAGAATGCCGGACGCCACAGTGCCCGCGAAGCCGCGGAAGTTGAGGTTGGGACGGATGACGTACTGCACCGGGAACCGCAGGTCGGTCAGGTTGCGGTCGCTGGCGATGTGGACCGTCTCCAGGTGATCCAGCAGCGGCGGGCCGGAGAACCACGGCATCGCGTCGCTCTTGGACGCGACGTTGTCGCCCTTCAATGCCGACATCGGGATGAAGGTAACGTCTGGCAGGTTGAGCTTGGCGACGAAGCCGGTGTAGTCGTCTTTGATGCGCTCGAAGACCTCGCGCGAGAAGCCGACGAGGTCCATCTTGTTGATGGCGACGACGACGTGCCTGATGCCCAGGAGCGCCACAATGAACGAGTGTCGGCGGGTCTGCGTCTGCACGCCATATCGGGCGTCGATGAGGATGATGGCCAACTGGCATGTCGAGGCGCCAGTGGCCATGTTGCGTGTGTACTGCTCGTGGCCTGGCGTGTCGGCGATAATGAACTTACGTCGGTCCGTCGAGAAGTAGCGGTACGCTACATCAATGGTGATGCCTTGCTCGCGCTCGGCCTTCAGGCCGTCGGTGAGCAGCGCGAGGTCGATTTCACCCGCGCCGGTGGTGCCGACCTTCTCGCTGTCGCGCTTCACCGCGGCGAGTTGGTCCTCGTAGATCATCTTGGTGTCGTGCAGTAGACGGCCGATGAGCGTGCTTTTGCCGTCATCGACGCTGCCGCAGGTAAGGAACCGCAGCAATTCCTTCTTCTGGTGGCGGGCGAGGTAGGTGTGGATGTCTTCTTGACCCAGATCGACGGCTTGCATCTCAGTACCTGAAAGGATGAAGGATGAGGGATGAAGGATGAATAAGAGAAGAGAAGCGGTGCTTCTTTCATCCTTCATCCCTCATCCCTCATCCTTTCAAAAATACCCCTCGCGCTTCTTCTGCTCCATCGACCCAGTCTCGTCGTGGTCGATTACCCTACCCTGGCGCTCGGAGTTCTTCGCCAGGAGCATTTCCTCGATGATTTCCGGCAGTGTTGTTGCGTTGCTCTCAATCGCCCCCGTGAGCGGGTAGCACCCCAGCGTGCGGAATCGCACCTTCTTCATCATCGGCTCTTCGCCGGGCCGCAACCGCATTCGGTCGTCGTCCACCATGATGAGCGTGCCGTCGCGCTCGACGACCGGGCGGACGTCGGCAAAGTACAGCGGCACGATCGGGATGTTCTCCAGGTGGATGTACTGCCAAACGTCGAGTTCGGTCCAGTTGCTCAGCGGGAAGGCGCGGATGCTTTCGCCCTTGTTCACCTTGCCGTTGTACAGGTTCCAGAGTTCCGGCCGCTGGTTCTTCGGATCCCACTGGTGCAGGCGGTCGCGGAAGCTGTAGACGCGCTCCTTGGCTCGGCTCTTCTCCTCGTCGCGGCGAGCGCCGCCAAACGCCGCGTCGAACTGGTAGTGGTTCAACGCCTGCTTCAGCGCCACCGTTTTCATGGTGTCGGTGTACTTTTTCGAGCCGTGGTCGAACGGGTTGATGTTCTGGGCCTTTCCTTCCGGGTTGGTCCAGATTTTCAGATCGAAGCCCTGCTCGCGACAGAACCGGTCGCGGAACTCGACCATCGCCTTAAACTTCCAGGTCGTATCGACGTGGAGCAGCGGGAAGGGCAGCCTACCGGGGTAGAACGCTTTCTGCGCCAGGTGGAGCATGACCGCGGAGTCTTTGCCGATCGAGTACAGCATCACCGGGCGCTCGAACTCGGCGGCGACCTCGCGGATGATGTGGACGCTCTCAGCCTCAAGTAGCTTCAGATGGGTCAGGTTGTAACTGCTGCTGATCATCCGCCCTCCTGCCCGGTTGTTGCGCACATCGGTCACATCGCTCGCGGGATGTCGGACCGACGGACGGTCTAGATGACGTACTGCAGCGGTTGGCCGGAATCGACGAGTTGGGCGAGTGTGGTCGCCTTGAGGATCGCGGCCTGGGTTTTGAGGAACTCATCGTGCGCGGTGCGGACGCGCTCCCATACATCGTCGAGCGCCGCGGCCAGTGGCGACGCGGGTTTGCGTGCCTTCGTTCGCGTCCCGGCCTGCTCGGTGCCCTCGACCGCCGCGACCACATCCGCCAGGGTGATATCCAACGGGTGCTTGGCAATGTGGTAGCCGCCGGCGGCGCCGCGGGTACTCGTGACCAACCCCGCCTTGTTCAACTGAATAAGAATCTGCACCAGGAACCGGGGCGACGAGATGCCGTGTTTGTTGGCGATCTCGGTGAGCGGCACCGGCTTCGGGTTGCCGTGCTGCGTGGCCAGTTCCAGCATCGCGAGGCACGCGTATTCGGAACGGGCGGAGAAAAGCATGTTGGAAGTCTCAAGTCAACAAGTCTCAAGTCCCAAGTCGAGAGCCAACCAGCCGGTCTTCCGACTTGTGACTTGAGACTTGTTGACTTGAGACGCTTAGATGCCTTCCCCGTCCTTGACCTCGATCACGTGCAGCCCGCATTCTTTTTTCACCTTCCCGGCCCAGCGACCAGCCCGGTCGTCTTCGCCGGCCGCGACCGAGCGCGTGCAGGGCCAGCACCCGATACTCGGGTAGTCGCGGTCGTGGAGCGGGTTGTACGGCACGTCGTGTTTGTGGATGAACCCCCACACGTCCTTCTTCGTCCAGTTCAACAGCGGGTTCAATTTTACGAGGTTGAACTTCGCGTCCCACTGCACCACATCGGCCTTCCCGCGATCCGCAGTCTGATCCTTACGAATGGCCGAGATCCACGCGAGCGGGCTAATGCGTTCGACGGCGAGGTGCAGTGGCAGAACCTTCCGGTCGTGGCAGCACTGGTCGGGGCGATGCGAGTACAACGGGCCACCGTGTTCGGCTTCGTACTCCGCGACCGTCTGTTCGGGGTGAATGTACTCCACCTCGATCCCATACCGCGCCTTGATGCGCTCGCGGAGTTCGAGTGTTTCAGGGAACTGATAGCCGGTTTCGAGGTTGATGACCGTCGTGGCGGGTTGAATCTCGGCCAACATGTGGATGAGGCAACAGCCTTCCGCGCCGAACGCGGTCGCCATCAAAAGGTGCGGGTGAAACCGCTCCGCAGCCCACCGCAGCACGTCTTGCGGGGTCGCGGTCAGGAGCCGCTCGTTCGCCGCCGTGATCTCCTCCGGCGTCGCCTGAGTCACCGACATTCCGCACTCCTGGATGATTCGGACAGAACCCGCATTGCTATCGTAAGGATTGTAGGAGAAATGAAAAGACAGGGGAGGAAGAGGTGTTCCGAAAGCCGCTTGCGGCTTCGCGAGTGTGCCCCGCGAAGCCGCAAGCGGCCAAAAACTGTCAATACCGGGTCAGGTCTTGCGTGATCTGCCGCTGCGTTTCCGGGTCCGTCCCCACGTACAAATGCAGGTGATCCTTGTCGATGTAGATGACCTGAACGCGAGCCTTCTTGACGTACACCGGGAACGGGTAGTCGGATTGCACGAGTTCGTTGTAATAGATCACGCATTCCCAGTGGCAGTGGTGCAGTTGCGCCTGGCCGACGAGCGGGAAGAACCGCGGCGGATCGATCTTGTCCACGAGGCGGTTCTTGACGATGACGATGTCGTCGCGGAACGTCTCGTAGATGTACGGCACGCCGCGCGGCGCGCGGGGCATGGCACGGAGTACTTCCTGGTCGCTCGGCGCGTCCTCGCAGATCGGATCGGGAACCCCGGCGCGGAGTGGCGGCATGATCGGCACGCGGCCGTCGTTCTTGTGGTTGAGCTTCTGCTCCATCCGCTCCGCGACCCACGGTTGCACGAGGATCGGCGTACCCAGACCGAGCGTGAGTGGATTGCAACCGGCTGCGCCCGCGAGGACACCCACCGTCAGCACCCAGAGCTTCCGACGAATCCAGGACATGTTACCCCTCCGTGCCTGACGGTTCATCCGCGAGTAGGGGATGTATCGGACGCACGGTGCGGGGAGTTTAAGACAAAGTTCCGAGTTGAGGGGTTTTCAATCATGGTCTTCCTGAACCGCATCTACACGAAGTCGGGCGACGGCGGCGAAACGGGTCTGGGTGATGGCTCGCGCGTGCCAAAGGACGCGGCGCGCGTCGCGGCGTTCGGCGAGGTGGACGAGTTAAACGCCGCTCTCGGTCTCGTCACCGCGAACTGCCCGGACTGCCCCGAAATCGCACTCCTACGCGTCATCCAGAACGACCTCTTCGACGTGGGCGCCGATCTGTGTGTACCCCAAACAGAGAGCGAGAAAGTGAACAAAGCCCTTCGGGTGGTGCCGGCACAGTACGAGCGCCTTGAGAAAGCCATCGACCGGTTGAACGAAGGATTGCAACCGCTTCGGAGTTTCATCCTACCGGGCGGCACGCCGGCTGCGGCGTGGCTGCACCTCGCGCGAACCGTATGCCGACGTGCCGAACGCGCGGTGGTCACGCTCACGCACACCGAGAAGGTGAACGTCCACTCGCTGATCTACCTGAACCGGCTCAGCGACTTCTTGTTCGTGTTGGCGCGAGTCGCGAACGACGGTGGAAAGGGTGACGTGCTGTGGGTTCCGGGCGCGAGCCGCGACGGGTGACGGCGCGACACAAAAACAGAACCGCCGGCCCGTTCCAATGGGCCGGCGGTTCGCTGCTATGGTTCCGAGTCTGTTACTTCGGAACCACCCAGGCGTACGAGAGGTTCACGTTCGGGTTACTGCCGAACTGGCTGTACGACCCCTTTACCGTGACGCGGCTGTTGACCGCGATGGTCCCGGCCGCCTTCCTGAAGTTGTCGTCGCCCTTCAGGCTGACGTGGATCTTGGCCCCCGTGCCCTTCTTGGCGCCCGGACCGGACGTGAGGACCAGCGTGTCGCCGTTCACGCTCTCGACGGTCGCGTCGGTGACCGTGAGGAACTTTGTGCTGTACTTCTCGTCGGTCGCTTCCTTGTCCTTCGTGTACTCGGCGCTGAGCGCTGCAGCGGTCACCGTCGGGTTCGGGTCCGGGTTGGAGCCGGAGACCGTCCCGTTCTCCAGATCGAGCGACCCGAAGGTGTACCCATTGCACTTGCACTTCAGTTTGACGGTTTGCCCGGGCGACAGGGCGAGGCCCTTCTTCGTGTCGGTCTTGGCGAGCGACACGCGCGCCTCCATCGTGCCGCCCCCGTCCTTCTTCACGCCTTCGAAAGCGATTCGCAGTTCGGGCGGGGTCGAGTAGTTGAATTCGATCTCCTTGACCTTGCCCTCGACGAGCAGCCACTTGCCCTTGTACTTCGGGTCGCCGACCGTGCCGTTGCCGGCCTTGTACGCCTCGGCCAGTACCTCGGCCGTCACCGGGGTGCCCGGTCCGCCGCCCACGGGGTACTCCACAAGGAACTTGGCGTCGTCGAGTTCGCCTTCCTTGAGCGCCGCGCCGCTCTTGGGTCGCCATTCCTTCGCCTGGAGCCGGGCGGTTCCGTCGGCCGTCGGGTGGAACGCGGCGATGATGTAGTCGTCGCCGTTCTGCCACACGATGGCGCGCTTGGCGTTCATCTTCGCGGTCCAGGCGTCGGTCCGCGACGGATCGGAGGCGAACACCTTTTGCAGGTCGGCATCGGTTGCGATTCGTCCGCCACCGAGTTCGCTGTCCGTCTGCGTGCGTGTGGTCTCACCGACTTCGAGTTTGTTGTAGCTGAAGGTGCTGACCCGGAAGTTCAACTTGTCAACGGCCTCGACGAAATCGTCCTTGGCCTTCTTCGCCTTGGTGTAGAACCAGTACACGCCGTACCCGACGCCGCCGCAGCACAGCAGGAGCGTGCCGCACAGGATGGCGACGATCACGATCCCGCCGCCGCCCTTCTTCTTCGCCGGGCGGTCGTCGTTCTCGTCGTCGTCGCCGCGTTTCTTCTTGCCGCGGCTCGGGCGGTCGTCGTCGTCGCTGTCCTCGCTGTCGCGTCCGCCTTTCCGCGCGCCCCTCTCGTCGTCATCGTCCCGGCCCTTGCGCCGCGTGGGTTTCGCGTCCTCATCGTCGTCGTCGGACCCGGCCTTCGCCACCGGTTTGCCGGTCGGGCGCCCGGTGGCCTTCGGCTTGGGTGCGGCCATATCATCGAGCGCGTCGAACGGGGATGGGGCGGATTCGGGCGGCGGGGGTGGAGGAGGCGGTGGTGGTGGTGCCGCTGCCGCCGGCGGCAGCGGGGGTGCGGCACCGGGTTGTGACGCGGGAATGACGCCGGCGCACTTGGGGCACTTGATCGCCCGGCCCGCGTACTCGTCCTTCACGGACAGCGTCGCCGAACACGACGGACATACCAAACGGATAGGCATCGGCTTCTCCTCGGAACTTTGGGAACGCGCGCGGGCGACCGTGATGCGCGGTTGGGTAGAGTGTATACACCCGTATTGAGAGCGGAACGAAAAAAGCCCGGCGCGTGCCGGGCTTCTTTTCGGGCGCGACGTTCTCACGCCTTGATGATGTCCTTCACGGTCCCGCCACTGGGGATCATCGGCAGCACGTGTTCCTGGTGTGGCACGTGTACGTTCAGCAGGAACGGACCGGGCGCCTCGATCATCTCCACCAGCGCCGCGTCTAAATCGGCCTTGTCCGTGATGCCGCGCGACGGCACCCCGAAGCCCTCCGCGATCTTGCAGAAGTCCGGGTACGGCGGCTTGTCGTCGCCCGCGCCCAGGTAGGTGTGACCGCGGTTCGACCCGAAGAACCGGTCCTCCCACTGCATCACCATGCCGAGGTGCTGGTTGTTCAACAGCAGCACCTTCGCCGGAATCTTCTCTGCGAACGCGGTCGCGAGTTCCTGTACGTTCATCAGGAAACTGCCGTCGCCGTCGATGTCGATGACCAGGTTGTTCGGGAACGCGACCTTCGCGCCCAGCGCACTCGGCAGTCCAAAACCCATCGTGCCTAACCCGCCCGAAGTGATCCATTTCCGCGGGTGGTTAAAGTGGAAGAACTGCGCCGCCCACATCTGATGTTGGCCCACACCGGTCGTGATGATGGTGTCGTCGAGTTGGTTGCGGTCGCGCAGAATCTCCCACAAGCGGTGAATCGCGAACTGCGGGATGATGAGGTGTTCCGGTTCCGCGTACTTGAGCGGTTCGGCCTCGCGCCACGCGTCGATTTGCTTCCACCAGTTGGGGTAGCGCCCGCCGGCGGTCAGGTCCGCGTTCTTCTCGGTTTTCAGCATCGCGTTCAGGTCCGTCAGCGCGGCTTTCACGTCGCTGTGGACCGGCACGTGCGCGAACTTGTTCTTGTGAATCTCACTCTGGTCGATGTCGATGTGGACGATCTTGCCGTGCTTGGCGAACTCCGTGAGTTTGCCGGTCACGCGGTCGTCGAACCTGACGCCCAGCGCGATCAGCAGATCGGCTTCGTTGACCGCGTAGTTCGAGTACACGGTGCCGTGCATGCCGAGCATTTGCAGGCACAGGTAGTGTTCGGACGGGAAGTTGCCGAGACCGTGAACGGTGAGGCCCACCGGCGCGCCGAGTAACTCCGCGAACTCTTTCAGTTCCGCAGCGGCGCCCGAGTGCGTGACCCCACCACCGGCGTAGATGAACGGCCGCTTGCTCGCGCGAATTGCCGCGACGACCGCTTCCAACTCCGGTCGCGACGCTTTCCGCATCGGCCGGTAACCGGGCAGGTCCATCGGCGGATCCCAGTCCGGCACGATGGCCTTGATTTGCACGTCCTTGCACACGTCGATGAGCACAGGCCCCGGGCGCCCGCTGGTCGCGATGTGGAACGCTTCCTTCACGACTCGCGTGATGTCTTCGGTGCGCGTCAGCAGGTAATGGTGTTTGGTGATGCCGCGGCAGATTTCCACCATCGGCGTTTCTTGAAACGCGTCATTGCCGAGTACGGCCGTCGGCACCTGCCCGGTGATGAAGATGGCCGGAATGGAGTCCATCTTCGCGTCGGCAATGCACGTGACGAAGTTGGTCGCGCCTGGACCGCTCGTGGAGACGCAGACGCTGGCCTTGCCAGTGGTGCGGCTGTAGCCGTGGGCCATGAACCCGCCGCCCTGTTCGTGCCGTGGCAGAATGGTGCGGAGCTTGTCGGTGACGCGGGTGAGCGCCTGGTGGATGGGCATGCTCGCGCCACCGGGATACGCGAAGACGGTATCGACGCCGTGTCGGATGAGGCTGTGAACGAGGATGTCGGCCCCGCTCATGGGTGTGTTCGCGGGGGTTGCGGTCGTGTTCGGTTCGGCCATCGCTGGTCGCCTGGTTGAAGGAGGGCGCGAGTTCTCTCGATATCAAGATATTAGTATACCGACCGGCGCGGCGATGGGAACCGACGAACGCACGAAGATGTGGCGAAGGCTATTTCTTCGCGGGCGCGAGTACCTGGCCGTCGCCGTCGCGGATGTGACAGTGCAGTGGGGCGCGAGGGCGGTTTGGACGAGCGGGGTTCCATGCCGCCGGCTCCCGGGGCTGACGTGCGCCAACGCTACCGTTCTACCGGGACGGCGCGACACTCAAGTTGCCGGCTTCAGTTGAATCGCGCTGGCCGGGCAGATGAGTTCGCACACCGAACACGACACACAGTCGCGGGGCCGCGGAAGCCACGGGCGCGCGCCGCCCATCGCGAGGCAGTCGGCCGGGCACGCGGTCACGCAGTCGCCGCACCCAGTGCAGCGGGTCGCGTCCAGCACCGGTAACTCGCCGAGCGGATTCATTCGTGTAACTCGTCGTCCGCGAGGTCGATCACGTCGTCAGTCGGGGCCGCGCGATTCGGTCGCGGTTTGGGCTTCGGCTTGTCGGGCGTACTCGTCGCGACCGGCGCGACGATCCCGGCACGGCGGGTCGCGGCGCCCATCAAGCCGCTGACGACATCCTCAAGTACCGGCCGGGTGAGCGGCGGGAACATCGCGTACCGCACACCGAGATCGAACAGCGCCGCGGTCCACGAGATCCGGTCGCCGTCGTTGAGTTTTACGTCGCTGACCGCCACGACCGGCACGTCGGGGCAGAGCCTCGTTGCGTCGGAAATGAGGGTTAGCGCGGCGGGTTTGTCGTCCGCGAGTTCCACCTGAACCACGATCACCGACGGCCGGCGGTCTCGCACGAGTGACATCGCGTTGTCACCGGACCGCGACGCACGCACGAGCCACTTGCTCTCCGCGGAGAGTTCGGAAAGTAACCGGGCAATCCAGCCATCGGTTTCGACGATCACCAGTTGCGGCGCGCGCACGGCTACTCCTTGTCATCGGTCTTGCGCGGCTTCGGTTGCGGTGGGGCCGGGATGCCCAGCACGTCGAGCCGGCGCCACAGTTTGGTGCGGAACACGCCGAGCAACTCTGCGGCTTCTGTCTGGTTGTTGTTCGCTTTCTTGAGCGCAAGTTGAATCACGCGCTTCTCGACCGCTTCGAGGATCGCGTCCAGATTCAGCGACTTCGGCGACGGGGTGCGTGTCAGACCAGCCTTCACGCGAAGTTCGTGCGGCAAGTGTTCGCGGAGGATTGCGCCGGTCGCGGAAGCCGCTGCGGATTCGTACAGCACTTCCGCCAACTCGCGCAGGTTCGATGGCCACGTGTGAACGCGCAACACCGCGAGCGCGGCCGGGTCAATGGCGCGGTTTAGAAGTCGCGTTGCGATTCGCGGGATGTCGTCCAACCGGTCGCGCAATGGCGGCACTCGCAGTTCAAACACCGAGAGCGCGGTCTGGAACACGGGCACCAACCCACCGGCCGCGACCGAGTCCGGCGCGGCGCGTTCGGAACCGCAGACGAGTCGCGTTCCCGCGTGTTCGGTGAAGTGATCCGCGAGGCGCTGTTGAAGGTCTCGCGGCATCGCACCGGGTTCCTTCAGGTACACCGTGCCCACGCGATCCGAAACGCCCAACCCACCGTGCCCGAACAACAGGCTTTCGATGAGGTACGGTTGAAGCCCGGTGCAGTCGATCCCGACGAACGCGCGGTCGCGGAGAGCGCTCGTGTGGTGGATCACTCGCGCGACGGTTTCCTTACCGCTTCCCGGTTCGCCAACGATCCACACCGGCGCGAACATCCCCGCCGCGAGCCGCACCTGCGCGACGAGTCGCGTCGAAGCGAGTGATTCGCCCGCCAGCAACTCGGTACTGAAGTGCGCTGTGCGACGGTCGCGGAGTGAGGCCACGCCCGGCGGAATCTTCCGCGCCGCCGCAGGCACCGGCTCACCGACGACAGCGACGAACCCGACGATGCCGAACAGCGAGTCCGCACCCGCGAGCGGAGCGAACGTCACGTCCCACCACGGCGGCCCGTTGCGCCCCGGTGGCGCGGGCCTTCTCGCGCGATCGGGCCGCCCCGCAAGCGATTCCGGTGTGGGCGCGAGTGCTGCCGCGAGCGGCGTGCTGTGTCGCCGCTGCGAACACACCATACCCAGCGCTTCCGCGAGTTTCACGCCGGTGAGCACTTCCCACGCGGGGTTCGCGTACCGCAACCGCCGGCTCTTGCCCAACACGAAGACCGGTGTCGTGGAGTGGTGGAAGAACGCGCGCCACGCGAACCCGCCCGACCCGCGCGGGCGGCCCTTACCAGACGGCGGTGGCGGCGGAGAAGACATAAGAGAAGGGGGAAGGGGGGAAGGGGGAAAGGGGGACAAGAGAAAAGGCGAGCGTAACGGTTCCGGTTTTCTCACCCCTTCACCCGCTCTCCCTTCACCCCTTCTCTTCCTTACGGGGGCGGCGGGTTCCACGGATTCCCTGCCAGTTCACGCTTCCACACTTCCTTCTTGTCCTGCGTCACCGTGAACGTCACCTTCGTGACCATCGCCGCGCCGGGCTTGAAGCTGGGAAGTTCCTCGGTCATTTGGAACTCGTAGGTTCCGACCTTGTTGCCACCGCCGCCGGCCGGACCGACCTTGAAGTCGTCGTCCTTTGGCTTGTCCTTCGTCGAGACCACCTTCCCCGTTCGCAGGTTCACCTTCACGGTGCCGCTTTCGTTCTTGCGCGCGGCGGCTTCGATCTCTGGGGTCGGGCGCGCCCCGCCGGAGTAGAACGCACCGGCTTGCCACATCACGACCACGGTCTCCTCGTCCACCCGCGCGGCGGTGCGGAAAGTGCGACCGTGCGTTTTCGCGGTCGTCGCCCAGTCCGGCAGTTCGACCGCGTCGGACTTGTTCAGCGTTTTGCCGGTTGCCGCATCCACCGCAACCACGTGGAACGTGTTCGGCTTTTTCGCGTCAGCAGTCCACGCGACCACGACCTTGTCCGACCCGCCGGCGAGTTTCGCGGCGTCTTTGTTCGTCCACACGGGTTTGCCCGTCGCGAGATCGACAGCCTCGATACCGCCCTCCTTCGCCGGGAGGAACACAAACTTCTGGTCGGCCGAAACGGTCCCGATGCCGAGGATCGGCGTCGGCTTGGGCGGGTCGGCGGCGCACAGCGGTGCGGCGAACATCGCCACCGCCGCGAGTGAGAGCAACCGGGTCATGCGTGTACCTCCGCGAAAGACGAGACGCATTCAGTCTATCCGCCGCCTCGCCCGGTGCGAAGAGAACTCAGACCCGCGAGTAGCGACTTCGGACGCGCGTGAATACAGCAAGTAACGACACATCACATCCGTGCTCAACACAGGTGTCTCAGATGGCCGACGTGGAAGTGCCCGATCCGAAGGACGCCGAAGAGAAGGCCGCGGACCCGTTCACCCGGCAAATCGCGCTGTGCGTGGCCGTGTACGCGGTCGCGCTAGCCGTCACCGCGCTGGGTGGCAGCAACGCCGGCAAGGACATGGTGATGGCCCAACAGCAGGCCAGCAACCAGTGGGCGTACTACCAGGCGAAGGTGATGCGCGAAAACATGTACGTCCTCGCGGCCGAGAACCTGGACCTAGAAATCGAAGAGGCCGGCGACAAATCGAAAACGAAGGAACTGCGCGAGAAGAAGCTCGCGACCTACCGCAAGAAAGCGGAGGAGTACAAGAAAGATAAGGAAGAGATTATGGCGAAGGCGAAGGAACTCGAGAACGAGCGCGACGTGGCCGCGCGCCGCGACCCGTATTTCGACTACGCCGAAGTGCTGCTCCAGATCGCGATCGTGTTGGCGTCCGTCGCGATGCTGTCTGGTAAGCGGTGGGCGTTCTACGCGAGCATCGCGCTCGCGGGTCTCGGACTGCTCCTGTGCGTGAACGGCTACGGCCCGTTCCTGAAGGTGCCGGGCTTGGAGTGACTGGTTGGGCGAACTCCGCCCACAAAAGCGGGGGGGGTTCGCGTGTCGTTCCGTCGGTCGCCGCACCCCCCCCGCCCTGGTGGGCGGGGTTCGTCGGCTTACTTGGCCGCGAACAGACTCGCGGCGAAGTCCCAGTTCACGACGCTGAACCACGCCTCGACGTACTTGGCACGCAGGTTCTGGTATTTCAGGTAGTAGGCGTGCTCCCACACGTCGCAGCCAAGCAACACGGTGTGGCCGTCGGTGATCGGGTTGTCCTGGTTCGCGGTCTTCACGATCGCCAGTGGCTTCTCCTTACCCTTCACTAGCCACGCCCACCCGCTGCCGAACTGAGTCGTCGCGGCGGTCGTGAACTCTTTCTTGAACCCGTCGATGGTGCCGAAACTCGTGTCGATGGCCTTCAGCAAGTCGCCCTTCAGCGGAGTGCCGCCTTTCGTCATCATCTGCCAGAACCACGAGTGGTTCAGGTGCCCGCCGCCGTTGTTGCGTACCGGCCCATGCAGTTCCATGGGCAGTTTCTTGTAGTCGCGCACCAATTCCGCGATCGGCTTGCCCAACAGGTCCGGCTTGTCCTTCAGCGCGCCGTTCAGGTTGGTGACGTAGGTCTGATGGTGCTTGCCGTGGTGGATCTCCATCGTCTTCGCGTCGATGCTCGGTTCGAGCGCGTCGACCGCGTAGGGCAACTTGGGCAACTCGAAGCCTTTCGGGCCATCGGCGCGGACGAACGAGGGAAGGGCCAGCGCCGCGGCGCCGGCGGTAGCGGAACGGAGCAATTCGCGACGGGACAGCATGGCGGAGGTTCCTGCGGGAGTGAAGCGAATGAGCAGCGAGACGCAAAGGCATGGTAGCGACGAGTGAAGGCTCACGCCACCGAGTCGTTGAGAAGTGGTTGCCAGTAATCCGGCACCGGCGCCTCGACGGTAAGTTCCTGCTTCGTGAACGGGTGCGTGATGGTCAGCCGGCGCGCATGCAGCGCGATGACCTGATCGCGTGGCAACTCCCCAAGTGGTCCAAACGCGCGCGTGCTGCCGTAAAGCGCATCGCCAAGAACCGGGTGGCCTCGCCACGCGGTCTGCGCGCGGAGTTGGTGCATCCGCCCGGTGAGCGGTGCAAGTTCGATCTGCGTCACGTCGGGGAGAGACTTCAACACGCGGTATTCGAGTGTCGCGAGTTTCGCCCTTAACTCAGCTTCCGTCGCGCGCTCGGCGCGCGGTTCGTTCTCGACCTTGCGAATCCAGTCGTCCCACACGCCCGCGTCCGGCGCGACCGCACCTTCGACGAGTGCCCAGTACACCTTGCGAACGCTGTGGTCGGCAAACTGTGCGTGAACGCGCTGCGCCGCTTTGGTGTTGCGCGCGAAGCATACGACGCCGCTCACTGGCCGGTCGAGCCGATGCGGGACGCCGAGGTACACGCCGCCCGGCTTCGCGTACTTCTCCTTGATGTACGCCTTGACGAGTTCTTCGAGATTCGGAACGCCCGGCGGCGCCTGCGTGAGCAGCGGTGCTGGCTTGTTCACGATGATGAGGTGGTGGTCTTCGTAGAGGATGTGAAGGGGAGCGTCGGTATCGCTCATGGTCGCGCCTGATTTGGTCTTCGTCTATTGCCCTCTCCCGCAAGGGGAGAGGGGCAAAAGGCAGCGAACCTGCCCTCACCCCGCGATCGGTTCTGGTACACGGCGCACTGGTGGCGCGGCGCCCAGCCCGCTGAGTTTCTTCTTCAGCACCTCGACCGCCTTGTTCAACGGTTGATCCACGAACGGCTTGCTGTCGTCCACCAATGGTTTGCCGTCGGCGCCTTTCGGCGTCGGCGCCGGTCGCGGCTTCGCGACGTCTGGCTTGCCCGCGACCCACTGGAGTTTCAACTGCTCCACGTCCGCGCGAAACTTCTCCTCTTTCGTGGTCGGCACCTCGATGTCGGGCGTCACGCCCCACTCGGTCGAGCCGTCCTTTTCCGCCAACTTACGGTCCATGTTTTTCCCGTTCGGCCGCCAGTACGTCTCGGTCGTCAACTTCACCGCGGACTGCTGTTCGCCCTGACCGCCGAGTCGCAGGAGTTTCTGCACGCTCCCCTTTCCGTAACTGCGCTCACCGATGACGATCGCCCGCTTGTGGTCCTGGAGCGCCGCGGCGACGATCTCGCTGGCGCTCGCACTGCCGTCGTTCACCAGCACCACGAGGTGTTTCTGCTCCGCGGGCAAAAACGCGGTGCCATCTTTCTTTGCGTCGAACACCCGCTCCTTGCTCCGCCGGTCGCGTGTGCTGACGATCTTGCCTTCGGTGAGGAACAGGTCCACGACCTCGATGGACTGGTCGAGCAACCCGCCGCCGTTCTCGCGCAGGTCGAAAATCAGACCTTTCCCGCCGTCCTTCTCGATCTCCTCGACCGCGGCCTTCAGTTCCTCCGTGGTCCGTTTGTTGAACTCACTGAGGCGGATGTACGCGATGCCAGCGGGTTTGTCGAGGAACCAGTCCCACTTGGTCGGGTCGTCAGCCCGGCGACGGACGCCGGACACTGGGTGTTGGGCGATTTCGCCACGGGTCAACGTCACATCTTCGTCGGTCGGGTTGCGCCCCGCTCGTCGGATGGTGAGTTTGACCTGTGTCTTCGGTTCGCCGACGATGATCTTCCGCGCGTCGGGAACCGTCATGCCCTCGGTAGACTTGTCACCCACCTTTACGATGAGGTCGTCGGCGATGATCCCGGCGTCGTAAGCGGGCGTACCGGGCATCGGGTGATCGACCTTGAGAAACTTCGTTGTCGGGTCGGTGGTGAGTACGATGCCGACCCCGCCGAAACTGCCCTGTGCACTGGTCTCGAACTGCTTGAGTTTGTCCGCATTCAGATACTCGGAGTGCGGGTCGAGTTTGCGTAGCCCGCCGTTGATCATGTCCTCGACGAACTGCTGTTTTTCCTTTTCGGTGAGTTCGCGGTAGAAGTTCGTGTCGACTTCGGCCATCACGTTCACGACCTGGCGAACGCGGTCGTAGTCGTTCTCCGGCGGCGGCGCACTGAAGCTGACCGCCAGCCCGAGCGCGACGATCGCGGGCACCACCACCAGCCAAGCCAGATTGCGAAGCGGCATGTTCTCTCCTTCGGAGAGAGGGGTCAGGGGTCAGGGGTCAGGGGTTAGAGCAGAATACGAGTAAACGGTCCCGGCGCTGTTCTCAGGAATTTCTTGTTCTGCCCAGACCCCTGACACCGGACTCCTTGCCTCTCCGATTGTGCCGATTATATGCGAACGTCGCGTTACGCGGGAGTGGAGCTTGCGTGACCGACATTGTTGTAAAGATTACCTCACGCCGGTTTGCCCGCCCTTTCCGCACCGGTTATCCTCGCGCTGTGGGCTTCGTAGAGCCTCCAGTTTAACACGCCACGAGTCGAGGATCGCAAGATGTACAGCATCGTGATGATGACCGCGCTCACGGCTGCACCGGATGCGCCACAGTTCAACGGCTACTTCCGCGACCTCTTCAGCCGCGACAACCGGAACGGGTGCAACGGGTGTTCGGGCGGCGTGCGGTACAGTTGCTACGGCGGCGGGTGCTCCGGTTCGGTCGCATCTCCGGCCTCGTGCAGCGGATGCAATGGGTGCAACGGCGGTGGCGCCTTTGGCCTGGGCGATCGCATGCGGACCTTCTTCGACCGCGACTCCGGCTCCGGTTCCGGGTGCTGCGGGTCGAGCGGTTACGGCTGCTCTGGCGCAAGTCACTCGTGCAGCGGGTACTCATGTTCTGGGTCCGCGTACTCGTGCTTCGGCGGCCCGATCTCGTACACGCCGACCTTCGTCGGCGGTCTCTCGTGCCAGGGCGGGCCAATCTACACCGCGCCGCCGGCGGCGTTCGACCAGTTCCCGCCGTACCCCGGTCAGCCGGGGATTCCCTACGCGGTGCCCGCGCCCGCGCCAGGTTCGACCAGTTCGCGCCCCGAGACGCACACCGCGACGGCATCGAACGGTCAGACCGGGCGCGCCGCGGTGGTCGTGAAACTGCCGGCCGATGCGCGCCTCTCAGCCGACGGCCGCCCGCTGAACCTGACTGGTGCGGAACGCCGTTTTGTCTCGCCCGAACTGCCGCTGAACCAGGAATTCGTGTACCGATTCAAGGTGGAGTACGAGCGGGACGGTGAAACGGTGAGCGTCACGAAGCGGGTGCCCGTGCGTGCCGGTGCGACGGTGACGGTCGAGTTCACGGACCTGACCGCAGCGAAGCCGGTCGCGCCCGGCCCCGCGAAGACGACCTCCGCTACCCCGACCGCGCCGGCGGTGCCGGCCACGCACGAACCGGTGAAGGCCGGACCGCCGATCCGCGAAACGCCGGTGACGCCAACGGCGCCAAACGAGCATGCGACGATCACCGTGAAACTGCCGCCGGGCGCGACGCTCTACGTCGATGACCGGAAGAGCCCGTCGAAGGAACCAGTGCGCCAGTTCGCGACTCCGCCGCTGCCGGCCGGGCGCGAGTACGCCTACCTGATCAAGGCGGAGATCGTTCGCGACGGCCAACCCGAGACGCTGACCCAGAAGGTGCCATTCCGCGCTGGCGAGCGGATCGTGGTGGACTTCACCTCGCTCGGCGGGAAATAGGAGCGAGGAGACCGACCTTCGGCCCCTCCCTGCAGGGAGGGGAGAAAGAGTTGGACGCGTCGTTGCGCGAAGCGGTGCGCAAATGTTTGCTCCCCTCCCTGCAGGGGGGCCGAAGGTGGATCTCTTCCGTCCTTCTCGTCTTCATTATCTCTTCGTTTGACGAACGACTGCCTCTGCCTACGATTCCCTATAGTGCGCCCATTCACGCCCCCTTCGTACGTGAAGTCGTAAAACCCAGAGCCGTCGCCGGTCGATGAACTTGTGGGGTTGAAAGACTACCTCGCCCGCCTGTCTTCCAACCAGAAACTCGCCGGCACGGGGAAACGTGATCGAGCGACCTAATTCACCGCGGCCCACCGCGGATGTGGGGATTCATCGCCTTATCTTTCAAAGGGCTTGTTATGCGATTGCATTCGCCACCTCGTCTCGCCTTTACACTCATCGAACTGCTCGTCGTCATCGCCATCATCGCCGTTTTGATCGGACTGTTGTTGCCAGCCGTGCAGAAGGTTCGCGCGTCCGCGGCACGCATGAAGTGCCAGAACAACCTCAAACAACTCGGTCTGGCACTCCACAGTTACGAGGGCACCCGCGGCGCGCTGCCACCGTCGAGCGTTCAGTCGCCAGCCGTGGCGGACATGCCCGTGTTGCGGGACTTCCAAAAAGTCGGAACCGCGGGGACGGCCCCGACCGACTTCGCGAAACACTGCTTCCTGGCGATCATTCTTCCCTACATCGAGCAAGGGAACGTGCTCCAGAAAAGTGGCATCGTTTACGACTTCCGGCAGGACTGGTTCGCGACCAACAACCAACCGGCCGCAGGCACGCGTATTCCGACGTTTGAGTGCCCGGCCGTTCCCTACGACCACCTGGTCAACCCAATCGTGGAACCGGCGAGCTACGGAAGCGGGTGGGTGCCCGCCACGTCCGACTACATGGCCGTGAACCGCGCGAACAACCGTGCCGTGGTTTGGACCGCGATGGGGATGCCCTATCCTGGCGACCCTGCCGTCAAGGGGGTTCTCGGGAGCAACGCCTTCACGCCGTTGCTCGCGGTCACCGACGGCCTGAGCAACACGCTCATGCTGGCCGAAGCCGGCGCCCGGCCCCAAGCCTGGAGGTTCGGCGCACGCCAGACCGACGTGACGTACCTGAACGGCGTGTGGGCACAATCGAGCAACGATATCGCCGTGGACGGATCGGCCGCGGCCGGGGGCACGCTCAGCCTGGCGGCCGACGTGCCAACCTCGTGTCAACTCAACTGCAATAACCAGGGCGAAATTTACAGCTTCCACACCGACGGCGCGAACGTCGTCCTGGGGGACGGGTCGGTGCGGTTCCTGCGGAAAAGCATCAGCCTCGTGAACCTGCAGTTGATGTGTTCCCGCGCCGACGGCTACCCGGTCAATCTGGACTGACGAATCGACCCTGAGGACACGCAATGGTCACGAGCCGCCGAGCGGCAGCGGTTGTAATCGTCACCGCTCTCTCGCTCCTCGCGGGGTGCGGTCGCAGTTCGCCGAACCGCGCTACCGTTTATCCTGTCACGGGGTCCGTGCAGACAAAAGGAAAGGGCATCGCGCACGTCTGGGTCACGTTCCTCGCCTTAGACCGCCAAGAGGGGCCGGGCCTCGAAACCGAGGTTCTCACCAACCCAGATGGTCAGTTTCGCGCGACCACATACGACACGGGCGACGGTCTGCCGCCGGGCCATTATGCCGTGTTCCTGATCTGGCCCGATGTGGTGACCGACGACCCCGCCCTCGGTGGCGACAAGCTCCGTGGGCGGTACAACGACCGCCAGAAGCCAGCCTTCACCATCGAAGTGAAGCCAGAACCGAACAACATCCCGTCGTTCGACGTGAAATGACAGCCCGTGACCCCCATGCCGCTACGCATCTCCGCGTTCCCGAAGTGCTACCTCGACCGCATCGCGGGCGCACGCACCATGACCGTGTTTGAATGGATCACGATGGCCCGCGCTCTGGACTGCGACGGCCTCGAAATGTACGAAGGGTTCTTCACCAGCCTCGAACCGGGCTACCTCGATTCCGTGGGCGACGCGATCTGCAACACCGGACGCCAGATGCCGATGCTGTGTTGCTCCCCGGACTTCACGAACCCCGACGCCGACGCTCGTAAACTCGCCATAGACAAAGAGGTCGAGATGGTTCGGGTCGCGCGGCGACTCGGCGGTCCCGGAACCGTGTGCCGCGTGTTGAGCGGTCAGCGCTACCCCGACGTTTCACGCGAGCAGGGTCTGGAGTGGGTGGTCGAGTGCATCAACGCGGTACTTCCGGTCGCACGCGAATGTGATGTGATCCTCGGCCTGGAGAACCACTACAAGGACGGCTTCTGGAAGTACCCCGAGTTCGCGCAGAAGCAGGACGTGTTCCTTGAGTTGGTGAACGCGATTACGGACCGCAAGCACTTCGGCGTGCAGTACGACCCGTCGAACGCGGTCGTCGCGGGCGATGATCCCATCGCGTTGCTCCGCGCCGTCGCGGGCCGCGTCGTGAGTATGCACGCGAGCGACCGCTACCTCGCGGACGGCGCAACCCTCGACGATCTCCGCGCCGCGGATGGCACCGTCGGTTACTTCGACAAGCTCCGCCACGGCGTCACCGGGAAGGGCTTAAACGACTTCGACGCGATCTTCCGCATTTTGGCGGAACACAACTACCGCGGGTGGGTGAGCATCGAGGACGGCATGAATGGCATGGGCGAAATGGCTGAATCGCTCGCGTTCTTGCGGTGGAAGACCGCGCAGTATTTCCCGTAGTAGGGTATCAAGGCTTTGCGCAGGCCCACCGTCTTCATTGGTGGAGAGAAGATGGTGGGCCTGCGCAAAGCCTTTACCCACCCTACAACAGCCACATGTCTCCAACACGCGTTGCTCTTGTCGGGTGTGGGAAGGTGGCGAGCATCCACGCGGCGGCGCTCGCTTCGCTTCCCGAATCGCAGTTCGTCGCGGCGTGCGATGTCAACCTTGATCGCGTACTTGCGTTCGCATCGAAGAACCGCGTTCAGCCGTTTACCGACCTCGGCAAGATGCTGCGCGAGGCGCGCCCGGAAGTGGTCATCATCGGGACACCGCACCCGCTGCACGCGGAAACTGCGGTTCAGGCCGCCGAAGCCGGCGTTCACGTTCTCGTCGAGAAGCCACTCGCGGCTAACCTCGCGGACTGCGACCTGATGCTCGCCGCCGCGAAGAAGAATGGCGTCACGCTCGGCGTCATCAGTCAGCGTCGGTTCTACGAACCGGTTCAGCGCATGAAGCGCGCCATTGATGAAGGCAAGATCGGGAAGCCGGCGCTGTCTGTGTTCATCCAGTACAGTTGGCGCGATGCGGCGTATTACCTCTCGGACCCGTGGCGCGGGAAGTGGGACACCGAAGGCGGCGGCGTACTCGTGAACCAGTCGCCGCACCAACTCGACATTCTCCTGTGGTTAATGGGACCGGCCGCAGAAGTATCTGGCTACTGGGCGAACCTGAACCACCCGACCGTCGAAGTGGACGATACCGCGGTCGCGTCCATCCGCTTCGCAAACGGCGGGTTAGGTTCGATCGTCACCAGCCTCTCGCAGAAGCCCGGGATCTACACGAAGGTCCACATCCACGGCGTGAGCGGTGCGTCGGTCGGCGTGGAAACGGACCGCGGCGCGACGTTCATCGCGGGCGTGTCGGAGATCGCGGAACCACCACTGACGGACCTCTGGACCGTTCCGGGCGAAGAGAGTCACCTCGCCGCGTTCCAGGCAGAAGACCGCGCGAGCTTCGCCCGTGTGAACGCGACCACACACTACCACACGCTCCAGATTCGCGACTTCCTCCAAGCAGTTCGCGAGAACCGTCCTCCGCTGGTGACCGGCGAAGACGGTCGCGCGGTGGTGGAGCTATTCAGCGCTATCTACCAGTCCAGTCGCGAGCGAAGGGCGGTCGCGCTCCCGCTTGCGGCAGCGGAAGAGAAGTGGTCCGTGTGGCGCACGGACGACACCGGGAACACGTTCGTCGTGCGAGAGAACCTCACGCGCGCGGATGCGGAACGACTCGTAACCGAGTTCGAGGCCCGCGGACACAAGCAGACCTACTGGGCGGGGCGGCAGAAGTAGCACCCACAGCGACGAGCGGCAAACCGCTCACGCCGCGAACCCGTCTTGTGATCGTCGTTTCGCTCCGGGTAAGATTTGCCCGTTTCACGTCCAAGGAAGTAGGCGTGTTGTCGCCGTACCACACGGCCGCACCCGCGGCGCTGCGCGAGTTGACCATTTATGTCCGGTGAAGTGGTGTCTTGTGGGATGAGTTAGTCTGGGGTTTTCCTCGCCCGAAGGGAGACCCTATGATGACGGCGCATGATCCTCGTATCGCGGAACGGTGGCGAATGATCGTCGCCGACTGGCGAAGTTCCGGTCTGTGCGTGGCGGCTTTCTGTCGTTCATGCCACGTCAACAAGTCCGGCTTCCATCGCTGGCGCAACGTCCTCAACCAAATAGATCAATCCGCCACGACTCCGGTCCCCGCCCCAAGCCCAACCCCGGCCGCCACGGCCTTCGTGCCGCTCTGCGTGATCCCCGACGCTGTCGTTGAGGTGCTCCTTCCCTCAGCTCTCCAACTCCGCGTCCCCCTGTCCGCCGATGCCCGGCAACTCGCGCGTCTGGTGCTGGCACTGGCAGCAACGCCATGCTGAACATCGATACCACCGGAACCATCTACGTCGCCGTCGATCCACAAGGTGGCCGCAAGGGCATCGACGGACTCGCTGGCGTCGTTCGCACCATACTCGGACGCGATTTCGCCTCTGGCGACCTCTTGGTCTTCAAGAACATCGCCGGGCTTCATAACCTCATGTACGCCTGAGATAGACAAACGAGGGCGGCGGACTGCCTCGCACCTACTAACAACTATTGTGCAGCGACTCTATTCCGTGCCCGTTCCTTACGCATCTCGCGCGCAACTGGTGCGGTGGGGCGCGTTTCAAGGCGAGCGGGGGGCGTCAGCCCCCTGTTGGTCCGATAGCTCAAGCACGCGATAGGTTTAACAGGGGCTTACGCCCCCGCTCGCCAAGATTCCAACGGGCTTCGCTCATGCGCCAACTCCTCGCAATTGCGGTCTTGTTCGGCTTTCACGCTGGCGCCCGCGCCGATGAGCCGAAACCGGAAGCCGCGGCCGCGGTGATGACCAACGCGCTCAAAGCGTTTCAAGTGCCGGGAGCGGCGCTCGTTGTCGTGCGGGGAGACAAAACGCTCGTTCTGAAAGGCTACGGTCGGCGCAGTTCCGACGCGAAGGAACTGGTCACGCCGGACACGTTGTTTCCACTCGCGTCGTGTACTAAGCAGTTCACCACGGCTCTGCTCGCGATGCTCGTAGACGACGGCGTTCTCGACTGGGACGACCCCGTGAAGAAGCACTTCCCGGAGTTCAAACTCTCCGACCCGAACGCGAACGCGTTGCTCACGCTCCGCGACCTCGTCACGCACCGCACCGGCCTCGCGAGTCACGATTTACTCTGGTATCACGCGCCGTGGAACATCGAACACACACTGAAGCAGGTGCCGCACTTGCCGCTCGACTACCAGTTCCGCAGCGGCTACCGATACAACAGCATCACGTTCATGGCGGCCGGGCGCATCTCGGAGAAGTGCGGCAAGAAGAAGTGGGAGGAACTGGTTCGCGAGCGCCTCGTCGAACCGCTTGAAATGAAAGGCGTCACGTTCACCACGACGGACTTTCCGAAAGGCGCCGACCGTGCGCGCGGCCACCAGTTGAGCAAATCGGGCAAGGTCGAAATCGCGCCGGTCTACGCGATGAAGGAACCGAACCCGTCCGGGTCGATGAACGCGACCGCGCGCGACCTCGCCGCGTGGCTCCAGTTCCACGTCTCCGACGGCGTGGCACCGAGCGGCAGGCGGCTCGTGTCTTCGACGCCGTTGCTCGAAACTCGCACCCCGCAGAACCCGTTGCGTCTCGGACCTTTGGCGAAGGCATCGTTCCCGGAAACAGTGCAGGTGAGCTACGCGATGGGTTGGGTGGTGAGCGACTACCGCGGGCTGAAGGTAGTCGGGCACGGCGGGTTGATCGACGGGTTCCGCATTCAGATCACGCTCGTGCCAGACAAGGATTTGGGCTTCGCGGTGCTGACCAACATGCACGATTCGCGCATGCCGATCGCCGCGACAAACACCTTGATAGACCTGTATTGCGACCTGAAACCGAAGGACTGGAACGCCCTCTTCCTCAAGCTGATAGACGACGAAGCGGAAGCGAAGAAAGCCGCACTCGCGGCGCGCGACCGGGCGCGCGATCCCAACGCGAAGCTATCGCTGCCGCTCGCGGACTACGCGGGCGAGTACAAGCACCCAGCCTACGGCACCGCGACCGTCACGCACGCCGACGGCAAACTCACGGCGAAGTTCAGCAACTTCACGTACCCGCTCGAACACTACGAACGCGATGCCTTCAGGGTTGTGGAAGGGCGCTTCGAGAACGAACTGGCGGTGTTCACCGTGGCAGAAGGCAAGGCGAAGGGGCTGAAGCTGTCGGTGATCGAGTTTCGGAAGTGAATCTCGTAGGGTGGGCCTGCGCAAAGCCTTGACCCACCCTACGAGATTCACGACACCAGCGAGAAGAACAGTTCTTCCAAGTCGTCTTGCTTGTACATTTCGCGCAATTCGTTGAGCGTGCCGCAGACGACCACCTTGCCCTTCGCCATCACCGCGACGCGATCACACAATTTCTCCACCTCGTGCATGATGTGCGTCGAGAAGATGATCGTTTTGCCGCGACCGCGAAGCCGCTTGATGTTGTCCAACACCGCACGCTGAACCAATACGTCCAAACCCGCGGTCGGTTCGTCGAAGATCAGCACGGGAGGGTCGTTTACCATCGCGCGGGCGATCGACACCTTCTGCTTCATGCCAGTGCTGAGTTTGCCGCCGCGCACGTCGCGGAACTCCGTCATCTGAAGCGTGGTGAACAGGTCTTCCATGCGGGCGCGGAGTTCGTCCGGCGGAACCTGATGCAACCGGCCGTAGTATTCGACTAACTCCCACGCGGTCATGCGGTCGTACACACCGGTGTTCGCGGAGAGGAACCCCACATGGTGCCGCACCTGGCCGGGCTGCGTGACCACATCGTAACCCGCGACGGTCGCGGTGCCGTCGGAGGGCGTCAGCACGGTGCAGAGCATCCGCAACGTGGTCGTCTTGCCGGCGCCATTCGGCCCCAACAGTCCGAACACTTCGCCCGGATGAACGCTGAACCGCACCGCGTCCACGGCGGTGACGCGCACGCCGCCGGTTCCGCGGAACCACTTCGACAGGTCTCGCACTTCGATCATGTTTTGTAGGGTGGGTCAAGGCTTTGCGCAGGCCCACCGGCGCAGAGCTGGAGGAGAAACGTTAATCGTTGTGGCGTCGCCGTGGTGGGCCTGCGTAAAGCCTTGACCCACCCTACAAGGTGCGAACGCTCACGCCGGGCGCGCGGCGGCTTGCTCGGTCATCCAGCGCGTGTAGTTCGACCAGCTCGCGTCGTCGAGAATGAACTCAGGGTACGCTTCGCCGTGGACGCGCAACAGCGCCTTCCGCGAACCGGTGCCGGGGTCGTGCTTCGCACGCTGGAGGCTGAAGTCGTCTGGCCCCGCGACCCACACCGCGCTGCCGCTGTTCGCTACGAAGAACACTGTGCTGCCCAACAACTTCGCACGCCAGTGCGGACTCGTCGGCAGGTCGAGCGCGAGCTGGTCCGTGTGCGGGTCGGACGTCAGGATGTCGCGCACGAGGTCGTCGAACCACGCGATGTGTTCCGCCGACGGCCGCTCCGCGAAGAGCCGGCGCAGGGTCGCGTAAGCCTTGAATCGGCCGAACGCACCGAACAGCATGTACAGCCCGAGGAACAGGATGACCGGCTGCGGGCGCCCCCCACCGAGCGCCGCGAGGCCCTGCCAGCCGAGGTTCCACCCGGCGAACACCAACAGGACGAGCGCATCGAGCAACACGCCCTCGGCCGACGGCGCGACCCATTTGATCAACCCGACGAGCAACTCCCCGCAGGCGAGAAGGCCATAGAGCAGAGTGATGAGCCAGGGCGCGTTGGCGGAGTGGTTGAAGTACGCGATGCCGAACATGAGAAGCGCGAACAGGACGTTCTCGCGCCCGCCAAGTTGCACGCTGCGGCGCAGTTCGCGGTACGCGGCCACGTTCTGGAGTCGCAGCCGCATGTTGGCTTCGTCGGACATTCACGTCTCATGAAGGCGAGCGTCGGGACCGCACCGCACCGTCAGGAGCGGCGGAACATACCGGCTCATTGTGCCGACTCAGTCCAATACCGGCAATGACGTGTGCGGAACTTGCGCACCGCACCGCTCCGGTCGCGGCTCACTTTGGGTGGCGGTCTTCTCGTCGATGAGTTCGTAGAAGACGTTCCGCTGGCGCGGCTCCCACCCGGCTTCGCGGATGCTGCGTTTGATCTCTTCGAGCGTCAGGTAATGTACCGTGCCGGCCGACGCGACCACGTTTTCCTCGATCATCAACGAACCCATGTCGTTCGCGCCGAAGAACAGCGCGACCTGCCCGATCTTCCCGCCCTGCGTCACCCACGACGACTGAATGTTCGGGATGTTGTCGAGGAATAGTCTCGCGATGGCCTGCGTTCGCAGGTACTCGAACGCGCCCACTTCCGGGGCGTCGCTCATCTTGTGGCCGGGCTGCATCGTCCAGCAGATGAATGCCGTGAACCCGCCGGTTTCGTCCTGAAGGTCGCGGAGGCGTGTGAGGTGTTCGACGCGATCGGCGTCGGTCTCGATGTGGCCGAACATCATCGTGCAGGTGCCCTTCCCGCCGAGTTTGTGCCACACGCGACACACTTCGAGCCACTCGTCAGAGAGTGCCTTACCCTTCGTCAGTTCCTTGCGCACGCGATCGACGAGAATCTCACCACCACCTCCGGGGAGTGAGCCGAGGCCCGCGTCCTTCAGTCGCCGCAGGACTGTCTCGAGCGGCAGTTTGTTGATCTTGTGGAAGTGCCAGATTTCCGGCGGGCTGAACGCGTGCAGGTTCACGTTCGGGAAGCGCGCCTTCAGGTCACGAAGGAGTTCCTCGTACCATTCGAGTTTGAGCGACGGGTGCATCCCACCTTGCATGAGAATCTGGTCGCCGCCGAGCGCGACGGTTTCTTCGATCTTCCGGTAAAGTTCCTCGCGCGACAGCGTGTAGGCGTCAGAATCCGTCGACTTGCGGTAGAACGCGCAGAAGTCGCACACCGCGGCGCACACGTTGGTGTAGTTCACGTTCCGGTCGATGTTGAATGTGCGATACGGTTCCGGGTGGAGCCGCATCGTGACCGCGTGCGAGGCACGCCCGAGCTTGTGCAAATCGCGACACGCGAACAGCGCGAGACATTCATCGGGCGTGATGCGCGTGCCCGCGATGGCTTTCGCGAGGATGGTGTCGATGGTGTTCATGCCTTACTCCTGGCGAGCGGGGAGCGTAAGCCCCCTGTTTCTTCTCTTTGCGATTCAACAGGGGGCTTACGCCCTCCGCTCGCCAAAACTCCAACTTCTTCAGCCAGTTCGCGATACCGCTTCATCCCCGCGAGTTCCGCGACGCTGAGGTCGTAGCGGATCACGTTGCTCATGTAGCGGCGGCAGAAACCCGGATCGAGGCCGAGCGCCCCGGCTTCACGCTGCGCGATCGCGCCCGCGTTCGCCAAACCATATTCCTTCGCCTTGTGGAAGGCCGCTTCCGCTTCGCCGAGATTGACGCCGCTTCGCACTGCCCACACGGCGAACACCATCGGCAATCCGGTCCACGCGGTCCACTCTTCGCCGAGGTCGTAGGCGAACCGGTAACCCGGTAAGCACGCTCGCATCGCGCGGTCTCCGATGAGCAGCACCGCGTCGGTCGTCAGATCGTCGGCTGGGCTGTCGATCGGCAACTGCTGGAATCGCGGTTTCACGCCGTACCGCTTTTCGAGGATGATTCGCGTAAGTGCGGCACTCGTGCGTGAGCCTTCGTCGAGGCTGACCGAGTGAATTTCGGCCCAGGGAACCTTGCTGAACAGCGTGACGCTTAGCACCGGGCCGCGGGAACCGATCGCGATATCCGGGACGAAACTGTAGTCGTCCCCGCGAAAGAACTCCACGACGGGAATCAACCCGACGTCGAGTTCGCCGCGGCTGAGTTGGTCCGCTAACCGGCTCGGGAGGTCGAGCGAAAGCTCGATATTGGGCGCGAAATCCGTGAGCCGCTCGACGAGCGGCTTGGTGTTCAGGTAGTTGACCGCCCCGACGCGGAGTGTGGTAGACATCGGCCCTCGCGTTTCCGACGGCGTTTGCAGCCGTCGTTATAAGAACCGCGAAGGGGCACGCGAAGGTAACAAAGGCAGAAGAATGAGCCGCACGAAAAACGCGGAAGAAAGACACGATCAGAGAAAACCGAAGACCGTGTTTACAACAGTCTTATCTTCTTCACTGATCGTGTCTTTCTTCCGCGTTTTTCGTGCGGCTCATTCTTCTCTTCTGACAACTCACGGGCAGGCCGGCACGCACACCGGCACGTAGCGCTTCACGCAGTAGGTCACCGTGTACGGTTCGAGCTGACAGGTCGTGTGCGGCACCATCCGGCAGTGTGCTTCCGGGATCAGTTTGCAGGTCGTGTGCGGCACGTGGCGGACGTGTTCTTCACACACGTAACTCACGCGACAGTGCCGTTCCACGCACTGCTTCTGCTCGCACACCCACCGGCACGTCGTCACCGGAACGTGCCGCACGCACACTTCTGGAACCTTCTCCACCACGCACCGCGTCTCGTAACGAACGTGATCTTCCTTCACGAGCCTGCACGTCGTGTAGCACACCTGGCGCACGACCGTCTCTGGGACCATCGTGCAGTGGCGGTGGGTCACGTGGCGGACGTGTTCTTCCTTCTCCCACCGACACGTCTTGTACGGAATCTCGCACGTCTTCAATTCGGGCACCGTGTAGCACCGCGTGCGGGTTACCATTCGCACGTGCTGTTCCGGCACCACGCGGCAGGTGGTGAAACATTGCTGGCGAACGTGCTGTTCCGCGACCGTGTAGCAACGATAACGCGTTTCCGTGCGGGTGTGGTGTTCCGGCACCATGCGGCAGGTCGTGTAGCACACCTGACGAACGTGGTGTTCCGCTACCTTGTAGCAGTTGGTTCGCGTTTCGTAGCGAACGTGTTGCTCCTTCACGAGGTGGCACGTGGTCTTGGTGCAAGCCTTCATCTCGGTCTGTGCGATCTTCCGGCACACCGGAACTTGAACCGTGGTGCAGACCGGTTTGCACACCATCCGGCACTCCTTCACTACGCGACATTCTTCGTGCGGCACCCAAATCTTCTTGCACACGGTCCGGCCGGGGCACTGGAATGTTTGATGTGTCAAACAGCCTGGAACGTAGTGGCTCGTGCACGTGCAAGGGTTGAAGACGCACGTACCCGGCGTGCGCACCGCACGCGTCACCACGGGGCCGGGGATGTACTCAGTTACCGTCTCGTATCGCCCGCTGCACACCTTCTCGACGCGCTCGGTGATAACCGGTTCGGTGACGTAGCTCACGCGCTGTTGGGTGACGTAATCAACTTCCATGTGGTATGTCGTGACCGGCGTGTAGAACGTCTGTGTCGTGTACTCGGGTCGCACCGTGCAGTACGGAATCGCGACCTGATACTGCTGCGTTTCGGTGCGCCATGTGGTGTACGGTACATCCTTGGTGTGCGTCTCGTACACCGGCTTCATCACGCAATACGGAATCTCGACACAGTACGGCTCCTTCACCGCACGATGGGTCGTGTACGGGATGTCGCGCACGTGTTGTTCGTAGACCGGGCGGTTCACGGTGTACGCGACCGGCACCTGATAGTGTTCGACCACGGGCCGGTTCACGACGTAGCTGTGCTTGCGAACGTGATGTTCGACGATGGGCTTCATCACACAGTACGGCACCGCCACCTGGTACTCTTCGACATGGGGGCGCATGACGGTATGCGCCACGTTCTTCACATGCTGTTCGTACACCGGTCGTGTCGTGCAGTACGGAATCGCCACCTGGAAGGTGTGCGTGACCGGCTTCATCACGGTGAACTGCTGTTCCTGAAGGTGCGTTTCGTAGATCGGCCGGTTCACGGTGTAGTTGCGCACGGTGTCGTAGTGTTCGACGACCGGACGCCGGACCGTGTACGGCTCGGCGGTGTAATTGGTTTCGCGCACGGTGCGGTACGTCGTGTACTGCTCTGGCGTGTACTCCGTTCGGTAGACCGGTCGGTAGCACACTTTCTGGTGCTGTTCGATGACCGGCTGGTACTGAACGGTGCTGGTGATGACGGGAGTGACGCACTGATCGGGCGTGACGCAACCGCGAGGGTAGCGACAGGTTCCGCAGTGTCCGGCGAGTGCCGGCTCCGCGAGTCCCGCGAGCCCGCCGAACGCCAGTATCCACATTCCGAGTTGGTTTCGCATGGTGCCGCGCTCACATCAACCGTTGCGAATCAAGGAGACGCGGCACCCACATGAAGTGATTACCGCGTGTAAGGAATGTGCGCGATGGAGAGGTGTTACAACAGTCGGCTTCCGCAGTTCGCCCTGATGTTCTCGCGATCCGAACGCGCATGATCGGCACAAAGGAACCACCCGATTCGGTTCGTGCGATCGGTACGGTCGGTGTAACCCGGCGAGATGCGCTATCCCCACCAGATTCGGGGCGGCGAGTCAGGATCGCGGGGTAAAGTAATCCGTGCCGCAAGTAACGCCCTTCGGATAGAGTGCCGTGATGAACCCCATCGTCGCGATCGGTGAAGTGCTGTGGGACGTGTACCCCGATGGCCGCAAGGTCGCGGGTGGCGCACCGTTCAACTTCGCGTTCCACTGTCACCAGCTTGGGCACCCGTCGGTAATCGTGTCGCGCGTCGGTGACGACGACCTCGGTCGCGAACTGCGCGAACGCGTCCGCGAACTCGGCCTCTCGGACGAGTACATCCAGACCGATCACGAGCACCCGACCGGAACGGTTCAGGTGTCGCTCGACGCGAACAAGGTGCCGACGTACACGATCACCGAGAACGTCGCGTGGGATCACATTGTGTGGGAAGATAAGCTCGTATCGCTCGCGCAGGCGTGCCGGGCTGTGTGCTTCGGAACGCTCGCGTGGCGGAAGAATTACGAACCGTTGGACCGCTTGATCTCCGCGCATCGCCAAAGCGCGGGTCGCCCGTGCGTAGTCTTTGATGTGAACATTCGGCAGCATTACTACGAGGCAGGCATTCTAGATGCCGGGGCCGAACGCTGCACTCTGTTGAAAATGAGCGAGGAAGACAACGACGCACTGGTCGCACACTACTACACGCGACCGAGTGACCCGTTTGAGATGGCGCGGTGCCTGTCGGAGCAACCGCAAGAGAAGTACGCCGTCGTCGTCACGAGTGGCTCGACGGGATGCGCAGTCGAAGGACCAGAAGGCAAGTTCTCTGAACCCGGCGTGCCGGCTCGTGTCGTGGATACGGTCGGCGCGGGCGACGCGTTCACGGCCGCGATGGTGTGTCTGCACCTCGAAGGGCGACCGCTGCGCGAGTGCGCACGTTTCGCCAACCACTACGCGGCCCGCGTGTGCGAACAACCCATCGGCACGCCGCGCATTAGCCGCGCCGAAGTCGAACGCGCCGCAGGGTTAAAATGATGAAGCCGCACTTCTGGCGCCCGCCTACGCTCACCACCGAACGGCTCACTCTGCGGGCGTTCACCGACGACGACGCACAACCGCTGTTCGTACACGCCCGCAACCCGAACGTGACACGATTCACGCTCTGGGAGGCACACCAAACCATCGCGGACACGATCCTGTTCATCCGCGACTATGCCGTGCTGCGCTACCTCGAAGGCATGGCCGAACCCTACGCGATCACGGTCCCGCCGGACCCGCGACCGATCGGCGCGTGCGGGTGTTTCTGGGCCGCGAGCCAACACAGGACGATGGAACTCGGCTACTGGATCGCGGAGCCGTTTTGGGGGATGGGTTACGTCGTCGAAGCGTGCCGTGCGGTGCTGAACTTCGTGTTCGCGGAGTACATGCCGGAGCGGATGCAGGCCCGCGTCATCGACGGCAACACCGCGAGCGAGCGAGTGCTGACGAAGATCGGGTTCCGTCACGAAGGGGTGTTGCGCAAATCGCTGTTGCGTCGCGGAAACTTCGAGGACGTGCGGATGTATTCGGTGCTTCGCGACGAATGGGCGGGCACGAACACGGGCCACGCGGCATCATCGAAGCAACCGGCGGGCTGACCGTGCCGAACGCGCAACCGATCGCCGTGCAAGTGACCGTAACCATTACCGCGCTGGTGTATCCCGAACCGGACGTGGGCGGGTTCTCGGCCGAAGTGCCCGCGCTGCCGGGTTGCTACACCGAGGGCGAAACGCTTGACGAAGTTCGCGACAACCTGAAGGAAGCCGCCGAAGCGTGGCTCGCCGCGGCGCACGACCACGCGACCGGCGCACCGCGCAAAGAGGGTGCGGCATGAAACCGGTGTCCGGTCGGCGGATGTGCCGTATCCTCGAAGGTCGCGGGTGGGTGCTGGTTCGCGTTACCGGAAGTCACTTCGTCTACCGGCATCCCACGAGCGGAAAGCAAACGACGGTTCCGGTTCACGGCAACAAAGACCTGAAGCCCGGTACAGAGCGGAGCATCATGCGCGACGCCGATCGGACCGACGACGATCTGGGGGACGCACCTCACAGCATCGCCTTGATGGTCATCGTGAAGGTGCTGCCCTTGCCCGCTGCGCTCGTCACGGTGATCTGGCCGCCCATCGCGGCGGAGAGTTTCTGGCTGATCACTAATCCCAACCCGGTGCCGCCGAACTTCCGCCCGGCCGACGAATCCACCTGCGTGAACGCCTGGAACAACCGCTCCACCTGCTCCGGCGACATCCCGATACCGCTGTCCGACACCACGACACGAATCGAGTCCACGCCGCCCACCGATTCGCGCCGGGCGGTCACCTTCACAAGACCGTCCTTTGTGAACTTGCACGCGTTGCCCACGAGATTCAGGATGCACTGACGGATGCGCGTTGGGTCGCCCATCGCCTTGCCCAGGTCCGGTGGGCAGTCCACCTCGAGCCGGTTGTTGTTCTTCTTCGCCAGCGGGTCGACCGACACCATCAGATCGTGAATCAAACTCGCCGGCGCGTAGGGGTCTTTTGCGATCTCAAACTTGCCCGCTTCGATCTTCGAGAAGTCGAGGATGTCGTTGATGAGCGCGAGCAAGTGCTGGCCCGCGGTGTGGACCTGTTGCAGGTCCGCGGTGTACTGCGGAAGGTTGTCCATCGTGGCCTGTTCGAGAAGCATTTCCGAGTAGCCGATGATGGTCGTGAGCGGCGTGCGGAGTTCGTGACTCACCATCGCGAGGAACCCGCTCTTGGTGCGGTCGGCTTCTTCCGCGGCTTCCTTCGCGACCCGCAACCGGTTGGCCTCGTCGTCTTTTTCGAGGCGCTGAAGGCCCGCGCCAACGGCGGTAGCGAGCAGTTGCACCACTTGCGCTTCGAGCGGACCGATCTCGCGGCCCTTCGCGCGCTGCATCCGACTGCCGTACACGACACCGGTCACCTCGCCCTTCGAGTCGAAGAACGGCGACACGACAACGCCCTGCACCCCGACGAGGCTTTCGCCGCCGCCGGCCCCGGCCGCACCCACGTAGAAGGTCCGCTTCCCCGTGAGCGCTTGATTCAGGAGTGCGTGACTGAACGCGCGGCCCAGTTGCTTGTCGTCGCGCACCACCTGTGTCGTCACGCGCCACGACTCGCCCTCTTTCACGAGTACGAGACCGGTGTCCAGGCCGATGTGCGTGACGAGCGCATCGGCGGCCTGTTTGTAGAACGCTTCGCGCTCACCGGCCTTCTGTACGTTCACGACCGTTTCAAGCCAGCCGACGATTTCTTCAGGCTTTGCGGCCTCGCTCCGGTCGATGAGGGGCGGCCCACTGGAGCCGCTGGCCGTGGCGCGGGCGGGCGCGGCGATGGTCTGGTACTGGTTCGCCGACACCGAATCGGTGTCGCCAGAGTCCACGTCGATGACCGTTTCGCCGATCGCGAGGCGTACCGGGAGCAGGTAGTCGCAGTTCACACCGGGGTTCAGCACCGCGTGGTTGTCCACTGTGACCGGAGTCTTGGTGCTGAGGTTCGTCACCTTCACCTTGCGGCCGGGGAGTTCATCGAGGCGGATGTGGTCGCGCGAGACGAACGCATCGCGCACGACGATGCGTGCCGCACCGGGCCGCACTGGGCCGCGGCCCAGTTCCAGCGGTCCGCTGTTGTGCGTGAGCTGCTGCGTTTCGAGTTTGTTCGTGATCGTGAGCGTGAGCATGGGAATGTTCCGAAGAACCTACCCCCAACCCCTCCCTTCAGGGAGGGGGAGAAGAGCGCGAAAGCTTTGCTCCCCCTCCCTTCAGGAAGGGGGTTGGGGGGTAGGTTTCCTATCCCCCCGACAATCGTAACCCAATCGGAAGGCTTTCGCCAAACAACCGCGACGCTTCTTCGCCCTCGGCCGCGACGACTTCTTCTACCATGCGCTTCCACGCGCCAGGGCACGGGTGCGACCGCAACACGCCCAGAACGCGGTTGCGCGTCGAGTCACTGATGTCAACCGCTCGCAACCCGCTTTGACGCGCGAGCTGCGACAGGCAGAACAGCCAGCCGTTGCGCTCGCTGTCGTTCGCGGGCACGAAGGGCAACAGTTCCTCGATCCACTGTTCCACGATTTCGGGGTGAACGACCGAGTTCAGCGGACCGTAGAACTGCACGCGGGCGCCGAACCTGGTGAGCGCCCAGAATGCATACGTCGGAACGGGCGATTTCTTGCCGTCGCGAAGTACCGCGGCGCCGAGCGTCTCGCGGGTCTTGGCGTCGAGCCGTTCGAGGGTCGCGGCGGCGCGCCACATCTCCGCGTACTCGTTCGCGGGCGGGCGCGAGAACGCCTTGCCCTTCACCGGAAGCAGCGTCGGCTTCAGGCGCGAGAACAGTGCTTGCTGGAGTGCCGCGTTGAGTCCCCCACTGACGCGGCGCCACATGATCCAATAGTCGGCGCCGCCTTCGGGAACCACGACCTTCTTCGGTCCGCTCGTTTGCGCCTGTCCGCTCGCGGCGGCGGTGATCATCTTCCACAGTGCTTCGACGCGATAGCGGTCCACCGGGTCGCCGAATCCGGGGCGCAGGACGTAGCCCGTCAAGTTGTACCAGCGTGACAGATGCCCGGGTGACTTCGCGCGCCCAATCGCGTCGGCTTCGAGGAACTCCCACATCCGCCGACACAATCCGGTGGGCCAGTCGGAACGCGGGGATTCGAGCGCGGTTTCGAGCAACTTGGGGAGGTCGGAGGTTGTCGGGGGCGCGATTGTACTTGGCGAGCCGGGAGCGTCAGCGACCGGAGCTTGATCGCCAAATACAGCGGCAATCAGCGTCCCGGCGGCCTGCACCTTCTCCTCAGGGAACACGTCGATCACGGTGCCTTTCGCGTTCTCTTCATCGTCCTCCTCCGATGGCTCGCGCAGTACGTCGCGGACGTTGAACTCCAACCGCCAGCGGTTCCCTTCCTTCGACTCGCAATACAGTTCGAGCGTGCCGATCTCGGTACACTTGGCCGCGAGCGTCACGGGGACACGCTTCGCACCGGCCCGCTTCCCGCCGCGAAGGATCGTGTGCAGCGGCGGCAACCGCATCAGCGACTCTTCCGGCAGTCGCAGCACCTGACCAGGCTTATCGTCGCCGCGCACGGTCGAGGTGTACAGCGGGAACAGCACCGGTTCGCCGAGTGCCAGTTCGAGGACGGGCGAGGGCATGTGAACCTCTTCGCCCTCCTGCATGCGCCGCGGGACGACGCACAGCACGGGGATACTGTGCGCGTGGACGCCGCGGCCGGGCGTGTCGGTTTCCACCGCGACGTAGTACGACCGCGGAATGCCGCCGCCGATGCGCCGCCCGCCACTGTGCTTCAGCCACGCGAAGTACGCGGCGCCCCAAGCCACCGCGAGATCGAGCGACGGACTCGTGAGCACCAGCGGCTCCCACTTCTTTTCCTTCTGGTCGAACCACGGGCGCATCACATCAATGACGCGCTCGCGCAGCACTTCCGGTTGGAACACGCCACCGTTGAAGAGGATTGCATCGACGACGGTCGATGCGGTGGGGTTCTCTTTTTCAAAGTCGTGCAGGTGCTGACGGAGGAACGCGGCGAGGTGTTTGCTCACCGCCGGGTCCGAGACGTAGGGAAGCCCCATCTCTTGAAGACCCGTTCGCGCGCCCTGCGTCGGTTCCGCTTCAAACGAGGTGTGCGGGAAGAAGCCGTCGAACAGCGAAGTCGCCACGTCTTTCGGCGTGATGTTCACAGACACCGTGCCGCCCACGACCGAGCGGCCCTTGCCCATCACCGTGACCGGATAGCTCGGCGGGGGCGGGTCCGCGAGCAGCGCCTCTTTCGCGTTACGGCACGCCTGCACGAGCGACCCGAACTGCGCCGCGTCCAACCTGCCGCCGGGCAGTTTCAGTTCGACGGTTTTGGCGAGCGCGAGGTCCATGTTGTCGCCGCCGAGCAACAGGTGATCGCCGACCGCGTCGCGGAGGAACGTGAGTTCGCCTTTCTCTTCGCCTGCGCGAATCAAGCTGAAGTCAGATGTGCCGCCGCCGACATCGACGACGAGACACCGCATCCCGGGCTTGAGCATCCCGGCTTCCTGCGGCGAGTGCGTTCCGAGCCACGCGTAGAACGCGGCCTGCGGTTCTTCGAGGAGCGTGACGTTCTTCAGGCCGGCTTGCTTCGCGGACTCGGCAGTGAGGTTCCGCGCCACGTCGTCGAACGACGCGGGCACCGTGACCACCACCGTTTGCTCTTCGAGCTTGTCCGCGTCCTTGCGGTTGGGCGCGGCGTTCCACGCTTCGACGATGTGCTTGAGATACTTCGCTGACACTTCCAAAGGGGAGAGTCGCGGAACGTCCGGCGGCCCAGCCCACGGCAGAAGCGGCGCGGTGCGATCGACGCCGGGGTGGCACAGCCACGACTTCGCGCTGGACACCTGGCGCCCGGGAACCTTCGCCCCGTGGTTCCTGGCGAACAGCCCCGCGGTGTCCGTGGGGTTCTTCCTCCAAGGAAGGTCAATCGCCGCGGGCGCGAGGTCGTGCGGCCCCGGAATGTACAGGAACGACGGCAGCAAATCCTGCTCTTGCACCTGCGATGCCGCGACCACTTGCGGGATGTGGAACGTGTTCAACCGCGGCCCGCCAACGGCTTTGCTGGCGGTGTCCACGTAGGCCACCGCGATATTGGTGGTCCCGAGATCGATTCCGACGAGATAGCGGGGCATCTTTGGAAGTCTCAAGTCACAAGTCGGCAAGTCACAGTCAAGGCAGTCCGCCCTCGTCGTCTTCGACTTGGGACTTGGGACTTGCCGACTGGAAGACTATTTTGCCCGCATGGCAACTTCAATCTTAGGACTCGACATCGGCGGCGCAAACCTAAAGGCCGCGACAGCGGATAAACGGGCCAAGTCGGTGCCGTTCCCGTTGTGGAAGCAACCGGAAGCGTTGCCGACCGCTCTCGCGAAATTAGTCGCGCAATTCCCGGACGCGGAAGAACTGGCCGTCACGATGACGGGAGAACTGTGCGACTGCTTCGAGACGAAGCGCGCCGGCGTGAGCGCGATTCTAAACGCCGTGGAAACCGTCGCGAACGGCCGGCCGGTGTGGGTTTGGAGTACCGACGGAACGTTTCTGCACACGTGGGAAGCGAAAACGGAGCAGAGGTACATGAAGGTCGCGGCGGCGAACTGGCACGCGCTCGCGACATTCGCGGGGAACCAATACCGACCAAAAGACGGCGCGATCCTCATCGACATCGGTTCGACAACAACAGATGTCATTCCCATTCTCGACGGTGTTCCAGTGCCGGAAGGGAAGACCGACTACGACCGGCTCTTCACCAATGAGTTGCTCTACACGGGTGTGCGCCGCACCCCGATTTGCTCAATCCTCGGTTCGCAAGTCGCCGCGGAACTCTTCGCCACGACTCTCGACGCTTATCTGTTGCTCGGCCACATCCCTGAGAACCCGGACGATTGCGACACCGCGGACGGGCGTCCGGCGACGAAGACGCGTGCGCACGCGCGCTTGTGCCGCATGTACTGTGGTGATCCTGCAACGGTCCCGGCAGAGAATGTTCAGTCGCTGGCGGAGGGAGTGATGGCGCGGCAACTGATGCAGATCGAGCATTGCGTGTCGCAAGCCGCGAACCGACTCCAGATACTCCGCAAAAACGTGTCGGTTCAATACATCGTGTCCGGCTCTGGCGAGTTCCTGGCGTGGCAAGCCATTCGCTCTCGTGGCGTCTCACTAAACGACCAACTCGGGGCAGCGGTCTCCGCATGTGCTCCGGCCTACGCTCTCACTCAACTGCCAAACAAGAAGCGCCGGCCATGATCGTCGTGAAAGTGGGAGGTAGCCTGTTCGACTCTCCGACGCTCGGCGAGGCGCTGCGCGCGTTCGTCGAATCACTTGCGCCGGCGGAAGTGCTGCTCGTGCCGGGCGGCGGGCCGGTAGCGGACGCCGTGCGCGAGTTGGATCGTACACATGGGCTTGGCGAAGAAGCCGCGCACTGGCTCGCACTGCGGGCGCTGGGTGTTACGAAGGCGTTTCTGGAGTTGGTCGCGAAGAGACCTACCCCCCCCTCCCCCTTCCCTTTAGGGAGGGGGGTAGGTGTATTAGACCCCTTCACCTTCGCGCTCGAAGACGAGGCCCGCCCCGGCTCGCTTCCACACACTTGGAGCGTCACCACCGATTCCATCGCGGCACGCGTCGCGGTCGTGTTCCGCGCCGAACGGCTCGTTCTCCTGAAGTCCGTGGACATCACGCCCGGCACACCATGGGAAGAGGCGGCGGCGTTCGGCTGGGTGGACACACACTTCCCGCAGATTGCCGCGACCCTCGCGTGCCCGGTCGAGGTTGTTAACTTCCGCTTGCGCCTCGGCTGAAGGCGTGTTCTATGCTTGGCGCGAAACTCCTTTCGCACAGGAACTCACGCGCCATGCGGTTCATTATCGCCAACGAGTTCTACCAACAGATGATCCAAATGCCGGATCACACCCCGGACTGCTACGTCCGGCCCGGTGAATACCTGCACCACATGCACATCGACGGGGTGAAGTACGCGATTGCACCCGCCGTACTCGACTGCCTCACCGAAGCCGAGGGGAAAAACGATCAGGAAGCCATCGCGCACCTTCGACTGCACAAACTGCACTACGAAGCGTTGCTCGCGGACGCGGAGCGCACTGGCACGCTGACGGAGGACGTCACGCTCCTCGGCGACGCGCCACCGACCGACGAAGAAGGGATGCCCACGAGCGACAACGCGTACATTCCCCGCGTGCCCGCCAAGTGGGAAGACCTCGGCCTCGAACTATCGTTCCTGTTCGACCTGGCGCTGCGCACGATCTACACTCGCGGGCACATCACCGGGGCCGAAGTCGCCAGCGCGATGGCCATTCCCTTTCCGATCATCAACCCGGTGTTCCAGGCGATGCGCAAGCAGTCGCTTATCGACATCGTTAGCCAGCGCGGCAACAGTGGCGACGCCAGTTTCGTCTATGCGATCAAGCCGCCCAAGGGCGAGGACTCGCTCCGCGACGCGATCGACAGGACCAACTACGTCGGCCCGGCCCCGGTGCCGTTCGCAGACTACGTCGAATCGGTCATGGCCCAGACCATCAAGCGCCTCGTCGTGACGCGGCGCAGTATCCGCCGCGCCTTTGAAGACCTCATCATTACAGATGAATCGTTCAACGAGATTGGGCCCGCCATCAATTCCGCGCAGAGCATTTTCTTCTTCGGCTATCCGGGCAACGGCAAAACCAGCGTCGCGGAGCGCATCGCGAGGCTCATGGGCGACGCGATTTACATCCCGCACGCGGTGGAGGCGAACGGCTCGATCATCAAGGTGTACGACCCGATCCAACACACCGCGCTTTTGGACGAAGACCAGCACAACATCACCGGAACCATGTTGAGGCGCGGCGCGCAGTTCGACCAGCGGTTCATTCGTGTGAAACGCCCGACGATCGTGGTCGGTGGCGAACTGACCCTGCCGATGCTCGACTTAAAGTACAACGCTGTGGGCAAGTTCTACGAAGCTCCGCTCCAGATGAAGTCCAACGGCGGCATCTTCATGATCGACGACTTCGGTCGCCAACAGGTCCGCGCAATAGATCTGTTGAACCGGTGGATCGTGCCACTGGAGAAGAAGTACGACTACCTGAACATGATCAACGGCACGAAGATCGAAGTGCCGTTCGACCAGTTGCTCATCTTCAGCACGAACCTCGACCCGAACCAGCTCGCGGACGAAGCGTTCTTGCGCCGGATCAAGTTCAAGATCGAGATCCGCGATCCCGACGAAGCGCAGTACCGGTGCATTTGGGAGTTGGTGTGCAAAGGCAAGCGTGTGGAGTTCGACACACGCGGCGTGGACTACCTGATTCAGAAGTGGTATCGGCCGACCGGGCGCCCGTTCCGCATGTGCCAGCCGCGCGACATTCTCGACCAAATGATGTCGATCGCGAAGTACAACATGGAGCGTGTGAACTTCAGCCCAGACCTGATCGACGCCGCGTGCGCGACCTACTTCATCAGCGCAACCAAGAAGGACTTCGGCGCGAAGGTCAAGATGGAATGACGCCAAGTTAGCCGCAAGCCAGAGGCGAGCGTGCCTACGATAGATATATGGAGGCGATCGAACACAGGCTGAAGGCCCGCGCGCAAGAGTTCGGCTTTGCGCTGGTGGGCATCGCGCCGGCGACCGACGCGGATGGCTTCGCGCGATTCGGGGAATGGCTCGATCGCGGTTACGCCGGTGAGATGAGCTATCTGCCCCAACTGCGCGAAGAGCGGCGCCACCCGCGGAGTGTGCTGGAAAGCGTGCGCAGCGTGCTGATGGTGGGATTGGAATACGGAGGCGAAAGGCAACCTCTCCCCCCAACCCCCTCCCCTAAGAAGGGAGGGGGAGAAAGCGGTGCGGCTGGCGCCGCACCTTCTTCGGCCGCGAGCGCGAGCGAGCCGGCTCCGGCTCCCCCTCCTTTCTTGGGGGAGGGGGTTGGGGGGAGAGGTTCCTCCTTCGCCCGTGTCGCGGCCTACGCCGCCGGCCCGGACTACCACCGGTTCATCTGGGACCGGCTCAACGCCCTCGCTGCGTGGCTCCACACAGAATCGCCCGGATGCCAGACGGAAGCCGTCGCCGACACCGCGCCACTCCTGGAACGCGACTTCGCCAGGCGCGCCGGGTTGGGGTGGGTCGGCAAAAACACGATGCTCATCAACACGCGCCGAGGAAGTTTCTTCTTCCTCGGCGCGGTCCTCACGAGCCTCGAACTCGCCCCCGATTCGCCTTCCCTTTCCTCGCACTGCGGCACCTGCACCGCGTGTCTGGACGCGTGCCCCACGAAAGCGTTCCCCGAACCGCACGTCCTCGACGCGACCAAGTGCATCAGTTACCTGACCGTGGAACTGCGCTCAGAAATTCCTGTCGAACTGCGCGAACCAATGGGGAACTGGCTGTACGGCTGCGACGTGTGCCAGGATGTGTGCCCGTGGAACCGCAACGCCGCGGAGCGGTCGCCCGCTTTCCCTCACGACCCCGAACTGGCGTGGCTTGACCCGGTGGAACTACTCGGCCTCGACGCCGACGCGTTCCGAAAGCGTTTCAAGCGCACGTCGCTGTTCCGCAACCGGCGGGTAGGTCTGCTCCGAAACGCTGCGATTGTGCTGGGAAATGTCGGCGACGAACGCGCGTTGCCAGCACTGGAGCGGGCGCTTACGGATGCAGAAGAAGTGATCCGCGACGCGGCCCGGTGGGCCAGCGACCACATCCGCCAGCGGACGAAGCCACCGCTCGCGGAATAGCAAAACGGAAACCTGCGCGAATGCGCCGGTCGTAAGCCCTCACAGCTTACCAGGTTTCAGCAGGTTCTCATATCTTCCCCCCTAAAATCGGTTACTCTCAAAGCACTTCCGACTCGCCACCGGTACGACAAGCACCCGCAACGCAGCGACCCGATAATCGCGGAGGTATGGGGCTACCATGCAACTGATCCAGACGCTCGTGACTCGCGGACTGCTCGCCGACACCGAACGCGCCCGTGCTGCCGAAGCGATCAAAGCTAGCCCCGACTTCCCTCCTCACCAGATTCTCATCGACAAAGGCTTCGTCCGCGAAGACGTACTCCTGCCGGTGTTGGCCGAAGAGTTCGACATGCAACTCATCGACCTGTCGCAGGCCGTCATCACGAAGGACGTACTCGCGGCCATGCCGCAGAAGCTTGTCCACCGCAAAAACCTGATGCCGGTCAAAAAGGCCAACGGCACCCTCGTCGTCGCCACCGGCGACCCGTTCGACGTCTACGCCATCGACGAACTCCAAACGCTCACCGGCCTTCACGTCGTGCCGGTGTTAGCTCCGGCACGCGAAATCACCAGGCTCATCAAACAGCACTTCGGCGTTGGTGGCGATACCGTCGCGGCCCTTGCGGAAGAAGCAAAGGCCGAGAAGGACGACATCGAGCTACTCGAAGCGCTCGAAACCGACGACAGCGAGATGGCGAAGGCGGCGCAGGAAGCGTCCGTCGTCAAACTCGTGAACCAGATTCTGGTGGAAGCGGCCAACGAGCGCGCGTCCGACATCCACGTCGAGACGGAAGAGAAGGGCATCCGCATTCGCTACCGAATCGACGGGTTGCTCCAACTCCAGAACCTGCCGCCGGAGATCAACCGGTTCGCGCTCGCGATTGTCAGTCGCATCAAGATCATGGCTCGGCTCAACATCGCCGAGAAGCGGCTGCCGCAGGACGGCCGCATCAAGATGAAAGTGCAGGGCCGTGAGATCGACGTTCGCGTGTCGATCATCCCGATGATCCACGGCGAAGGCATCGTCATGCGTCTGCTTGACAAGGGCCGCATGGCGTTCAGTCTGTCGATGTGCGGCATGTTGCCCGACATCCACAACACGTTCAAGCAACTCATCGACCGTCCGCACGGTATCGTGCTCGTCACCGGCCCGACCGGTTCGGGTAAGTCCACCACGCTCTATTCCGCGCTCAACGAGATCAAGGACGAATCGACCAAGATCATCACCGTGGAAGACCCGGTCGAGTACAATCAGGAAGGCATCTCGCAGATCCAGACGCACACGAAGATCGGCCTCACGTTCGGCCATGCGCTCCGCTCGATTTTGCGCCACGACCCGGACGTGATCCTGGTCGGCGAAATCCGCGACAAAGAGACCGCGGAGATGGCGATCCAGGCGTCGCTCACTGGCCACATGGTGTTCAGCACGTTGCACACCAACGACGCCCCGAGCGCGTTCACACGAATGATCGACATGGGAGTCGAACCGTTCTTGGTTTCAAGCACGGTCGAAGGCGTGATGGCGCAGCGGCTCGTGCGGACCATCTGCCCGGACTGCAAGACGACGTTCGTGCCGGACCCGGACCAGATGCCGCTCGACTTCCCGCTGCGCAAGGGCGGTTTGAAGCCCGCCCCAGACATCGCGATTCAACAGGGCGTGATCAAAATGATGGCGACCAGCGCCGCCAGCGACGGGAAGTTGTGGAAGGGGACGGGGTGCCGCTCGTGCCGCCAGAGCGGGTATCGCGGGCGCACCGGGATCCACGAACTGCTCGTCAACAACGATGTGATGAAAGAACTGGTGGTGCAGCGGGTGAACGCCGGCGTGATCCGCCTGGAGGCGCTGAAGGCCGGCATGGTCACGCTCCGCCAGGATGGGTGGCGCAAGGTCCTCAACGGCACCACCACCACCGACGAAGTGACCCGCACGACCGCAGGCGACATTTCGTAGCGCGGAATTCGGAGTGCGGAGTGAAGATCAGACTCGCCCGATTCCGTTCCGCCGGTTGGTACCGTGCTTCGCTGACTTGTTTTTCGTTCCGAATTCCGCGTTCCGAACTCCGCGTTCTAACTATGCCTGACTTCACCTTTGAAGCGCTCGCCAAGACCGGGGCCAAGTCCAGCGGGACGCTCACGGCCAACAGCGAGCGCGAGGCCGCGCTGATCCTCGACGGGCGCGGACTGTTCCCGCTCAAGATTGGCCTCGCCAAGACGCAAGCGTCCGGCGCCGGCGGGATCTTCGGCGGGCACGTTCGCGGACGTGTCGTCGCGAACCTGTACTCGCAACTCGCGGACCTGCTCCAGTCCGGCGTGCCGCTCCTGCGGTCGCTCGAATTGCTCGAGCGCCAGAGTTCCAACACCACCCTCAAGTCGGTGTTACGCGACATTCGCGCGCGGGTCGCCGACGGCGCAGGCATCGCTCAGGCGATGGCCGCACACCCGAAGGTGTTCAACGAACTCTCCGTGAGCATGGTCCGCGCCGGTCAGGAAGGCGGGTTCCTCGAAGACGTACTCAAGCGCATCGCCACGTTCGTCGAACACCAAGAAGACCTGAAGTCGAAGGTGATCGGCTCGCTCGCGTACCCGGTGTTCCTCGCTGGGGCCGGGTTCGCCGTGGTCGCCGTCCTGATGATCTTCTTCGTGCCGAAGTTCGAGCCGATCTTCGAGAAGCTCAAGGAAAAGGGCGAGATGCCCGATATCACCAGTTTCCTTCTCTGGATCAGCCACTTCACGCGGGACTTCTGGTGGCTGATCGGCGCCCTCGCCATCGGGTCGATCGTCGCGTTCAAACTGTGGTCGGCAACGCCCGACGGGCGGATGACCGTGGACCGCATCAAGATCCGGCTGCCGCTGTTCGGGCCGGTGTTCATGGGCCTCGCACTGTCGCGTTTCTGCCGCATTTTGGGGACGATGCTTCACAACGGTATTCCGCTCTTGAAGGCGCTGACCATCGCGAAGGACTCGACCGGTAACAAGGTGTTGAGCCTCGCGATCGCGAAGTCGGCCGAGAACGTGACCGCCGGGCAGAAACTCGCCGACCCGCTCCGCAAGAGCGGTCACTTCCCGGTCGATGTGGTCGAGATGATCACCATTGCCGAGGAAGCCAACAGTTTGGAGAACGTGCTGGTCAGCATCGCCGACGGCCTGGACAAGCGGACCGCGCGCAACCTCGACCTGATGGTCAAGTTGCTGGAGCCGATCATGTTGTTGTTCATGGCGGTCGTGGTCGGTACGATCGCGGTTGGGCTGCTCATGCCGGTGTTCAAGATCAGCAGCACGCTCGGCTGACGGAGAAGAAGACCTGGGTCTGACACGCCCACAGGCTAACGAACAGCCGCCCTTCCGGGGCTAAAGGCAAAGACCAGGTGCCTCTTTCTTAGCCCCGGATGGGGCGGCTGTTCGTAGCCTGTGGGCGTGTCAGACCCAGGTGCGAAACCCAAAAACTTCCATCTTGAACTTTCCTCTTCTGGCGTTCTCTCATGGTGGGTTAACGGCCCCACAGGTTATACTAGCCGTATCAAAAGAAACCGCTCGCTCACCCCGTGAATGAGGTTCTCCATGTTGCTCACGACGACCCGCCGTTCCGTCACCCGCCGTTCCGCGTTCACCTTGCTCGAAGTTCTGGTTGTGGTCGCGATCCTCGTGATCCTCGCGACGGTCGCGACGATCGCCACCACGCGGTACATCGAGGAAGCGAAGAAGAGCAAGGCCCAACTCGGGTGCAAGAGCATCGAGACGGCGATCGAAGCCTACCAAGTGAGCAGCTCGAACCCCGGGCTGACCGACCAGGAGAAGATGCCGCAGGACATCAGCAACCTGTACAACGTGCCGTTCGGCGGCCCGTCGTTCCTGAAGGACGGTGTGGCGAACACGCTCGACCCGTGGGGCAAGCCGTACCAGTTCGAGGTGCGCAACCGTCAGGACGCCACGACGTACATCCTCGTCTACACCACCGCACAGGACGGGACGCCGATCAGCCAGTACGGGATCGGGCCGCAGAATTCCCAACCGAAGTAGTTGACGCCCGCGTTCCGCTCCACTGAGGCCTGAACGTCGCCCGAGGACCGGCCGTGACCACCCGATCCACCCGCCGCGGATATACCCTGCTGGAACTGGTCGTCGTCATGGCGATCCTGCTCCTGCTCGCGGCGGTCGTGCTGCCCAGCATCGGGGCGTTTCGCGGGGACACCCGGCTGCGGGCTGCAGCCGACGTAATCCGCGGCGAACTCGCCACCGCCCGCGGGCACGCGATGGAATCGGGCGTGCCGTACCGCGTCGCGATCAACCAGGCCGGCACTCGAATCCGCCGCGCGCCGGACGGCCCGGAGTTCGCACAGACCGAGGCATTCGGCCACCCTGACGGCAACGCGAAGGTGGTCGAGTACGCGTTCGAGCACGTCACCGCCGAAATCCTTGCCGGACCGGAAAGTGCTGGCGACAGCGAGTGGCGGACCATCGCGACGCTCCTCCCGGACGGCACCGCACTGGAAGAGAATGTGGTGGTTGGCGTGCGCGAGGATGACCGCCAACCGATGCGGATTCACGTTCGCGGGCTGACCGGCACGTCCCGCGTCGTCACCAACGATGGGGGCGCGAAATGATTTCCCGGCGCTTCCCGGCCCGTCAGGGTCTTTCGCTCATCGAAGTCTTGCTCTCGTTGGCGATTCTGGTAATCGCCCTGGCCGCGATCAGTCAGTTGGTGGATGTGGGCACCGAGCGTGCCACCAGCGCCCGCAACGCAACCCGTGGCACCCGCCTCGCGCAGGGCAAGATGGCCGAAGTCGAGGCCGGCGTGGTGAGCCTGACCAGTTCCACCGAGGGTGATTTCAGCGACGAGGACGCGGCCTGGAAGTTCAGCGTCATCCCGGAGCCGGCCGGCCCGCCGAACCTGTACACGGTGACTGTGAAGGTCACGCGCGAGACCAGGGGCCAACTCCACGAGTTCGTGCTCACGCAGATGATCTTCGACCCGGCGATGATGGGGTCCGCGGCGCAGGCCGAGCGCCCGCCGCCGCCGGACCCCGCAGCCGATCCCGCCACAACCGGAATGGGAGGAACGACGCCGTGATGCTCCGCTCTCGCCGTGCCCAACGGGCCGGTTTCACGCTGCTCGAAATCCTCCTCGCGACGCTGATCGCCGCGCTGATTCTCGCCGCGCTCTACTTGTCGATGTTTGTCACG